>JAYWAX010000103.1:0-6749 GCA_043782125.1 Acetobacteraceae bacterium
CCTCGGGGCCAACCGTGTGCCGGTTCTCGCAGCCGCCCAGACCGGCCAGACACAGCACGGCCAGACACAGCACGGCCATCGCACGTGCGCAGGCGCCGCGTGCTTGAACCGCGGCGCCAAGCCTCTTAGGTTGCCTTTCATTCCCTCGAAACGCCATCAACTGGACCCGCCCGTTTACCGGAGCCAGTCCTACCCGGAGATGCCTCCGGCGCAAAGGAACAGATCGATGAGTCAGCCGGAAAAACCCGCCGATCCCGCGTTCAAGGTGCCGGACGCCGCCGTCCTTGGCCGCGGCATGGCCGATATCGCCGAACGCTCTCAGCGCCTTGTCGCCGAGTGGCTGCAACGCATGCCAAAGGAAGAAAAAGGCGCCGACCCGCTGAACATCGGCGGCGCGTTCATGGAAATGACGTCGAAGCTCATGAGCAACCCCGCCCACCTGATGCAGGCGCAAATGGGCCTTTGGCGGGATTACATGTCGTTGTGGCAAAATACCGCGCAACGGATGATGGGGATGGAGGCGAAGCCCGTCATCGATTCGCTGTCAGGAGACCGCCGCTTCAAGGACGCGGCCTGGAAAGACAGCGAGGTCTTCGATTTCATCAAACAATCCTATTTGCTCAGCGCCCGCTACGTGCAGGACGTGGTGACGCATGTCGATGGACTGGACGACAAAACCGCCAAAAAGGTGGATTTCTACGCACGCCAGTTCATGGACGCGATGTCGCCGTCGAATTTTCTGATGACCAACCCCGAAGTGCTGCGCAAGACCGCCGAGACCGGCGGCGAGAACCTGATTAAAGGTTTGAACAATCTGCTGACGGATCTGGAGCAGGGCAAAGGCCAGCTACGGATCAAAATGACCGACATGGACGCCTTCAAACTGGGCGAAAACATCGGCGTCACGCCCGGAAAAATCGTGTATCAGAACGAACTGATGCAGTTGGTGCAATACAATCCGACCACCGAAAACGTGCTGAAACGCCCCTTGCTGATCGGGCCGCCCTGGATCAACAAATTCTATATTCTCGATCTGCGGCCGCGCAACAGCTTCGTGAAATGGGCGACATCGCAGGGCCACACGGTGTTCGTAATTTCCTGGGTCAACCCGGACGAGAAGCTGTCGGAGAAAAGCTTCGAAGATTACATGAAGCAAGGCTACCTCGCCGCGCTGGACGCCATCGAACAGGCGACCGGGGAACGGGAGGTCAACGCGATCGGCTATTGCCTTGGCGGTACACTGCTGGCCTCGACGCTCGCTTACATGGCGGCACATGGCGACGACCGGATCAAGACCGCGACCTTCTTTGTCACGATGATGGATTTCCAGGAAGCGGGCGAACTCGGCGTGTTCATCGACGAGGAACAACTCAGCGCGCTGGAAGACAAAATGAACAAGCGCGGCTACCTGGAAGGTAGCGAAATGGCGACGACGTTCAATATGCTCCGGGCGAACGATCTGATCTGGTCGTTCGTGGTGAACAATTACCTGATGGGGAACGATCCGTTCCCGTTCGATCTTCTTTACTGGAATGCGGATTCGACGCGGATGCCGGCGAAGATGCACAGCTTCTACCTGCGCAAGATGTATCAGGAGAACCTGCTGTCGCAGCCCGGCGGGATCGAACTGGCGGGCACGCCGATCGATCTGGGGGAGGTGAAGACGCCGGCGTATTTCCTGTCCACACGGGAAGATCATATCGCGCCGTGGAAATCGACCTATCGCGGAACCCAACTTCTGGGCGGGACAAAACGCTTCGTTCTGGCGGCGTCGGGGCATATCGCGGGCGTGGTCAATTCGCCCGATGGCGGGAAATACAACCACTGGATCAACCTGGAATTGCCGCCCGACCCGGACGCGTGGTTCGCGGGCGCAACCGAACACACCGGTTCCTGGTGGCCGGATTGGCATGCCTGGATCCAGGCCCACGGCGACGCGCAGGTCGCGGCACGGACGCCCGGAGACGGAAAACTGCCGGTTATCGAGGACGCGCCCGGGAGTTATGTGAAGGTGCGGCTGACATAAAGACGCGTTCAGGGCATGGCCCAGCGTCCGGGTTTGGCGCGGACGGCGCTGAACCCGGAACGGCGCGGCGGCCGGTTGCTCCGCACGCCGGGGTTCCAGCCAGGCGAGGATGATCGTATTCTTCGCGCGGCGGCCGATTCGCGCCTCGCGCCGGCCATACGATCGTCCGCCCGGAGCCCGCCACGTGACCGACAATCGAACCCCGGACAGCCGCAGCGCGTTGATGTCGCGCATCGGCGGCAAGAATACCGCGCCCGAAATGATCGTGCGGCGTTTGTTGCATGGGCTGGGGTACCGTTACCGGCTGCACCGCCGCGACCTGCCGGGTAAGCCAGACATCGTTTTCTCCGGGCCGCGCAAAGCGATATTTGTGCACGGCTGCTTCTGGCACGCGCACGGCTGCGCCATCGGGCAGCCGCCGAAATCCCGGCCAGAGTATTGGCTGCCCAAGCTGGACGCCAACCGGCGGCGCGATGCCGCGGTGCGCGCGGCGCTGCAAGCCCAGGATTGGGCGGTACTGACGGTCTGGCAGTGCGAGACGCGGCGAGTGGAGGGGCTGAAAGCAGCGGTGCTCGGGTTCCTGGAAGGCGCGGACAGCACCGCAGGATCGCGCGCCGCATGACGCCACCCCCCATCGGGCGTTCCACTCGGCGTCCCACTGGGCGTCCCATCGGGATCGACCTGTTCGCCGGTGCCGGCGGCATGAGTCTGGGATTCGAACAGGCTGGTTTCGATGTGGTCGCGGCGGTGGAAATCGATCCGATTCACGCTGCGACGCATGAATATAATTTTTCGCAATGCGCGGTCCTGCCACGCTCTGTCGTCGGATTGACCGGTGCCAGCATCCGCGCCGCCGCCGGGATTGGCGCGCGCCGGGTCGATGTGGTGTTCGGCGGCGCGCCCTGTCAGGGATTCTCCCTGATCGGGCATCGTATTCTGGACGACCCCCGCAACGCCCTGGTCCGGGAATTCGTGCGGATCGTCGCCGAACTGGACGCCACCTGTTTTGTCTTCGAAAACGTCAAAGGACTGACGCTCGGACAACATCGCGCGTTCCTGCAAGAACTGATCGAGGCGTTCGACGCCGCCGGGTACGACGTTAAACTTCCCTGGCGCGTGCTGGATGCCGCCTGTTTCGGGGTGCCGCAGCATCGGCAGAGATTGTTTCTTTATGGCGCGCGAAAGGGCTCGCCGATCCCGGATTATCCAGCGGAAACCCACCGCCCGGTGGACAGCGATCGCCCTTCGCCGCTCCCCCCTGGGCCGGATTGCCGAGCCGCGCTGGAAGGCATTCCGGATGCCGACAGTTTCGCGGCACTGCGGGAGGGCGACGAGGTCGCCGTCGCCCCAATTCTCGTGCCGGGCGCTTACGCGCGGGAAATGCGTTGCCTGAGCAACGAAGCCTGGCATTTCGGCCATGTCCGGGCATGGAACCCTGGCGTTTTAACCGCCAGCGCCAGCACCGCGCACAGCGCGATTTCCCGCCGCCGGTTCGCCGCCACGGAAGCGGGCCGGATCGAACCGATTTCCCGCTTCTTCAAACTGCGCGGCGAGGGGTTAAGCAATACGTTGCGTGCCGGCACCGATTCGGCGCGCGGCGCCTTCACCAGTCCTCGTCCGATTCATTTCGCCTTTCCGCGCTGTGTGACGGTAAGGGAAATGGCACGGCTGCATGGGTTCCCGGATTGGTTCCGCTTCCATGCGACGAAATGGCATGGCGCGCGCCAGATCGGAAATGCGGTGCCGCCGCCGTTGGCGCGCGCCGTGGCAGGCGCGGTTCTGGCGGCGTTGGGCATCGCGCCGGTCCGGCCAGGGGGCGTCGGCGCTTTGGGCGATCCGTCGCTGCTGCGAATGGACATGTCGGAGGCCTGCACCTATTTCAGGATCGAAAATCCGATCCGCGGGCGGGACCGGAAAAGCGGCGCCAAGAAACGGCGCCAGGTGGATATCGAGGCCACGACGTCTTGATGCTTTTGCAAGCAATCCGCGTCCCCGGTCCGCGATAGCCGCCGTATCGCACCAACCGCCCGAACGATTGACTCTCGGCACGGCTTCTCCCCCTCGTCATGGCACGGCTCGACCGGGCCATCGGGCGCGGCACATCGATCGAACGGGAGGCGCTTTCCGCAGTTTATCGGGCCCACTCTCGCGATGAGGTACCGCTCCGGATGGCCCGCTCGGGGGCGTGCCATGACGCGGAGAGGACCTCGCGATGGGTCAATCGTTCGGGTGGTTGATACTACACCAACCGCCCGAACCAACGCGACGCCCCCGCCAGCCCCCGAGCCGCCATCCCCCCCCTCACCGCGCCCGCGCGAACTGGAACACGCACAGCGACACCAGCATGATCCCGGCGCCCACGGCCTGAAGCGGCGACAGCAGCTCGCCCAGAAGCGCCATGCTGAGAATCGTGGTCGCCAGCGGCTCTAAATTCATGATGAACGCGGTGCGGAACGGGCCGACGCGGTTGGCGGACAGGTAGATCAGCAGCGTGGACAGCGTGCTGCCGGCGCTGACCCCGACGAAAGCCGCCCAACCGATCCAGGTGGCGGGCGTATGCCACTCGCCCACGATCAGCGAGCCCAGAAGGAACATCGCGGTCGACGGCAGCATCGAATACCAGGTCGTCAGCCGCGCATCGGTGCCATGCAGATAGGCGCGCGTCAGCAGCAGCGAAATCACCCGGAACCCCGCGGCCGCCAAAGCCCAGGAAATGCCGGCGCCGGAGAGATTGCGGAATTCGGCGCCAAGCATAAGGGCGAGTCCGAGGAACGCAGCGATCGCGGTCAACAGCGCGGGCAAACCCAGGCGATCGACGCCGGTGATCCCGCCCACGACGCCGGTCAGCACGGGATAGGCGAAATAGGCCAGGATCGCGATCGAGACCGGCAGCAACGCGATGGCCTTCAGCAGGCCGAACATCGTGCCGCCGAACAGGATGCCGATGCCAAGCGCGATCAGCCTCTGGCGGCTGGAATGCCGGACGCGGACGGGTTGCAAACGCAGCCAGACCGCCATGAAGCCGACCACCAGCACACCGCGCAACGAAACCAGCGTCAGCACGTCCATGCCCGACGCGTAGACGAGCTTGATCATGATATCGACGCCGCTGAACGACAAAGCGGCGGTGACGCCCGGCCATAATTCCCCCAGAAGCGCCGCGCGTTCGACAGAGGCGGTCTTCATGCGCGCGGCCGGTCCCGGCCCGTGCGGCGGCCGGAGACCTGGGGGGACGGATGCATTGATCTTATCCTTTCCAGTCGCTCAGGAACGCTTCCACGATGGACAGGAAACCCGCTGGATTGTCGGCATGCAACCAGTGGCCCGCATTCTTCACCGCGACGAACCGCGCCGCGGGACACAGCGCGCGAATCGCCGGACGGTGTTCGGGCAGCACGTAATCCGATCGGGCACCGGAAACGAACAGCGCGGGCCCGGGATATTGGCCCGCGGGAGCCTCCCACCCCTCCAGGTCCGGAATGGCGGCGGCGATTTCGTCCAGACCGATGCGCCAGCGCGGTTCGGGGCCGAGCTGAAGATTCTGGATCAAGAACGACCGCACCGCAGGCAGCGGCACGATATCCGCCAGCGCGGCCTCGGCGGCGCCGCGGGTCAGCACCGCGGTCAGAGGAATGGCGCGCAGCGCGGCGGCGATGCCCTTGTTGCCGTGGACGTAAGCGACCGGCGCGATATCGGCAATCAGAACGCGGCCGAACCGGTCCGGCGCCATCGCCGCGGCCGTCATCGCGGTTTTGCCGCCCATCGAGTGCCCGATCGCCGCGGCCCGGGTCACGCCCAACGCGTCCATCGTCTCCAGAACATCGGCGGCGAGCGTGGCGTAACCCATGCCCTCCGCGTGCGGGCTGGCGCCATGGTTGCGGGCGTCCAGCGCGATAACGCGAAAGGACGGCGTTAACGCCCGTTGCACGGCGCCGAAATTGCGCGCGGCGCCAAACAGGCCGTGCAACAACACGACCGGCGGGCCGTCGCCGGTGTCGATGGGGTTCAAGCGCATGGCACGTCGTTACAAGGCGGCCTGCGCCGGGGCAATCGCCCACCCCCGGGGCCTCCCCTGGGCAATCGCTTGCACGGGGCCGCATGCCGTTCTCCGTCATGGCACGGCTCGACCGGGCCATCGGAACCGGCGCCGGCGGCTCCGTTCGCGAAGAAATCGCTGCAGGGGACCAACCGGTGCCTTCGTTCCCGAGGCGGTACCGCTCCATATGACACGGTCGAGCCGTGCCGGGACGGGAAAAGGCACAGCGGTGCCGTCCAACGATTGCCACGGGGGTCTCCCGAACCGATTTGACCATCGCCCTACCACCCGGTAGCGTCGCCTACCCAAGAAGGAACGTGGTCATGAAAGTTGGCGTTGCGCTCAACATGCTGAGCCAGGCGGGCCGTCCCGACGCAGCCGTGCTCAACGAACACATGCAACTCGGCGATCTCGCCGAACCTCTGGGCTTTGACTCGCTGTTCGCGCTGGAACACCATTTCACCGGATACGCGATGTCGCCGTCGCCGCTGCAATTGCTCTCCTACTTCGCCGGCCGCACCAGCCGCATTCACCTCGGCACATCCGTCATCGTCATTCCCTGGCACGATCCGATCCGCATCGCAGAGCAGATCGCGCTGCTCGACGTCATATCCGGCGGGCGCTGCCTGTTCGGCTTCGGCCGCGGCGCCGCGCGCGTCGAATACGACGGCTTCCGTATTCCGATGG
>JAYWAX010000104.1:0-2418 GCA_043782125.1 Acetobacteraceae bacterium
TACGCGGACCATGACACGAATGGTTGGCAACCGCGGATCGTTATTTCCGGCCGCGGGTGCAAGGCCCCTGCATGAACGCACAACTTTGGTTCGCACCCGGCCGGCACGACCCGGTGGACGCCGGGCACGCCGGCCTGATACGGTCCCGCAGCGTGCGCCCGCTTGAAGGCGCGCCGATTGGGAGATCGCATGCCGCCGCTCGACTCGACGTTACCGGCAGATGGATTGATCGCGGTGGTGAAGCGCGATTGCCCGACCTGCGAGCTTACCGCGCCGGTGTTGGCGGAAATCGCCGCGCATGGCGGGTTGGTGGTCTACACGCAGGACGATCCGTCGTTTCCGGACAACATTCCAGGCCGGATCGACGACACCGCGTTGGATGTCTCGCACGGGTTGAAGATCGAAATCGTGCCAAGTTTGATCCGGCGCGCCGACGGGCGGGAGGTCGATCGCACCTTCGGCTGGGATCGCGCAGAGTGGGAGCGTGTCAGTGGCTTCCAGGGCATAGGCGCGGGTCTGCCCGCGTTCCGGCCCGGCTGCGGCGCGCTGAATGTCGAGCCCGGACATTTGGAAGACCTGCTCATCCGGTTTGGCGAAACCGGGCTGGCTGCGCGACGGGTCGAACTTGGCGAGGACGAGGATGAATTCGAGGCCGCTTTCGCCCGAGGCTGGTCGGACGGGCTGCCGGTCGTCCCGCCGACGGAAAAGCGCGTCCTGCGCATGTTGGCGGGCACTGCGCGCGATCCGAAGGCGGTTGTGGGACTGTGCCCGCCGAACCTCGCGCCGCTGACTGTGGAGAAAGTCGCGATCAATGCGGTCATGGCGGGTTGCAAACCGGAATATCTTCCGGTCGTACTGGCGGCGGTGGAAGCGGTGCTCGACCCGGCGTTTTCCATGCATGGCGTGTTGGCCACAACGATGTTTGTCGGCCCCGTCCTGATTGTGAACGGCCCGGTCCGGCGCCAGATATCCATGAATGCCCGCGGCAATGCTCTGGGTCAGGGCAACCGCGCCAACGCCACCATCGGGCGCGCCGTGCAGTTGATTATTCGCAATGTCGGCGGTGGACGCCCGCAGGAAGTCGATCGCGCGACCCTGGGAAACCCCGGCAAATACACCTATTGCTTCGCCGAGGATGAGGAAGGTTCGTGCTGGGAGCCGCTGTCCACCGATTTCGGCATTGCGCGCGGCGTTTCCGCCGTCACGGTTTTCGCCGGATTTGGGTTACAGGGCGTCGTCGATCAAAAATCGCGCAATCCGGAAAGCCTCGCGCGCAGTATGGCGGAATCGTTGAAAGCCGTCCATAATGTTAAACTCGCGCCGTCGTGCGACGCGATACTGGTCGTCTGCCCGGAACACGAACGCACGTTCAGAAATGCCGGCTGGAGCAAGGCGAGACTTTTGGAAGAATTATACAAGCTCTGCGAAATTCCTGGCGAGGATTTGGTCGCGGGCGCGAAGGGGATCGCGGAAGGCTGCGATTCTTCTGTGTTGGGAGCAACGAGAAACAAATTCCGGCCGGGCGGGCTGTTCATTGTTCGCGCGGGCGGTGGCGCCGGAATGTTTTCCGGCATCATTGGCGGCTGGTCGTCCGGTGGCGCCGCCGGGTCTTTACCCGTTTCAAAGGAGGTGAAATCGTGACCGTCTTACTGGATCCGACGTCGGAACAAAGTCCGGCGTCGCGCGAACGGCTGGCAAGGCCGGACAGGCTGCAAGGTCTGACTGTCGGCCTGCTGGATATCTCGAAACCGCGCGGGGATGTGTTTCTCAACCGGCTGGACGAGTTGTTGAGCCAGCGCGGCATCGCGGTGAAGCGTTATATGAAACCGACCGTTGCGAAACCGGCGCCGTTGCTGTTGCGTCAGCAAATGGTGGGCGAGGTGAACGTCGTCATCGAAGGGCTGGCGGATTGAGGCTCCTGCACGTCGTGCTGTACGCATGACCTCGCGGATCTCGAGTCCAACGGAATTCCTTCGGTCGGTGTCGCCACCACTGAATTCATCGATGCTGCCGCCGCGCAATCGAAGGCGCTTGGTACCGATCCGGCTTATGTTTTCGTGCCGCATCCGGTGCAGGATCGGACCGATGCGGAGTTGAGGACGATGGCCGAGGACCATCTGGATGCGATTCTCGCGCTGTTGGTTAAACAGGCCTGAGGCGACAGGCGGCGCGCAACCCGCGCCGCCTGCTGCGCCTGCGCCGAAAGGGGCGGGACAGGGACCGGCGGGCGGCGGCCATTGTCGCCTGGCGGTGCCGCGTCCGATGGTCCGGTCAAGCCGAACCATGACGGGGTAAGGGCCGAACCATGACGGGGTAAGGGCCGAACCATGACGGGGTAAGGGCCGAACCATGACGGGGTAGGGGCCGAACCATGACGGGGTAAGGGCCGAACCATGACGGGGTAAGGGCCGAACCATG
>JAYWAX010000105.1:0-6725 GCA_043782125.1 Acetobacteraceae bacterium
CGACCTGGGTATCCCCAACAGCGAGTGGATCGTGGGCAAGGAGTCACTGGCGCTGCCGCGGATCGCGCATGCGCTGGCCCTGGCGCTGATCGTCGCCCGCCTGATCCCGCGAGAAGCCGGATGGATGCACAATGCTGTTGCCCGGTGGATGGCCGCAGCGGGACGCCACAGCCTCCAGGTATTTTGTCTGGGCCTGTTTCTGTCCTGGGGCGCGACCGCGGTCTTCCGGCTTTGGCCGCATCTGACCATGTGGCTGGACCTGCCTGCGATGGCCGCCGGCTGCGCGATCCTGCTGCTCTTTGGGGTCTGGCGCGACCGGACGCGCGACACAGCCCCCGTTCCAGCGGCGATCGGTCAACATCCGCCCGTCCGATCTGTCGGCGGCACAGACCCCCGATCCCCCGCATCGAGGATTGGCGAACACCGCATCCCCCAACAAACCGCGCCCTGACCCCGTCAAACCTGGAGGCGGCGACAGATGCCAATACCGGCCCCCCACCGGCCGTCCCCCCCGGCTGGCCAGCGTCGGCCGGGGCTCACTGAATCGTCTTGACCGCCGATCCCATCGAGCCACAGAACGTGGCGAAGGCCGTATTGATACCCGCCGCTGACGGCGCCACCACGGCAATCCCGTTTCCCGCCACCAGCGAGGCCAACTGGGCCGTATACGTCGCGATCGTCGTGCTGCCCGACGTGGAGCCGGAATAATATACGGTGGAAACGTTGATCCCCAGCGATTTGGCGTAAAGCGCCTGCGCCTGCGCCGCCGTCCAAAGGCCTGTGTCGGTACAAGAGGAGGTGCAGCCCGCCCATCCCGCCGGCGTTCCCAACGGGGTCACCGCAGTTCCGTCGGCTGCCGCGTAGGTCGACCCGTTGGCATTCGGAACACCGTCGGTGATGAGAATAATGTTGGACGATTTATTCGCGAGGCCCGCCGCCTGAAGCTGCGCGATCGCAGAATACAGACCCGCCGCAATATTCGAACCCGAACACGCGGGCATCCCTGTATTCCCGCAATAATTCAGCGTGTTGTTAATATAGTTGGTCATTGTTGAAACATTTGCGGCTGTCATCTGTGTCAGCGCATAAATCGCCGACGAATGTCCAGTGAACGCGGTCAGTCCGACTTTCGCGGCCCCGTTGCTGCCGCTGGCAACGCAGTTCAGGATCGCGATATCGGCGGCTCGCTGATTGGGAATCTCGGAACTGAACGACATACTGAGGTCGTTGAGAATGATCGTGTTGAATGAGACCGCACCGCTCAGACCATTGCCGTAACTCGACACCGCCGAAACCGAAAGATCGACGGCTGACTTGCCATACATGCTGCCAAATAACGTTGCCACCCCGTTTCCGTTCGCCGCGGTATTGACCGCCGTCACCTGAACCGCGTTGGGATTGGTGGTCGTGGCGGTAAATGTCTTGGTCGTGTTGCTCCATGTCCCGAGTTTTACCGCCGACGTCGTGTTCGACGCTGTAACCGGCACAACGGTGCCATATTGACTCGATGGCATGGACGCCGTCACGACAGTCGCCACGGCGGCGTTGATGGTCGTCATCGCCGCAGTCGAATACGTGCCGCCGGCCGTGTAATAAGACGCGAGGCTTGTTTGCGCCGCGAGCGACGCGGCCTCTGCGGTTCGAAGCAGCAATTGATACCGGTAAAATACATAGCTTTGATCGGCGGCCAACGAACCAAACATGATAAGAACCGGCACCATCATGGCGCCAAAGACGGCGACACTCCCTCGTCTGCCGATCAGGGGTCCGGCTGTGGCGGTGCGCGCGGCCTGCCACCGGCCGCGGATGGCCGCCGCCATTGCCGCGATCTTCATGGGCAGGATCCCTGCTTCATGTTCGTCGCGATGGCTTGCAACGTTTTTCCCGCGTAAAAAGAAAACACATCGGCGATCCCGGCACTGGTGGCGCTCACCGTCAGCTTAACCGACACTGTCGCCGGCACGGTGCAGCTTTCCGTCGCGGTCGCAGTAAATACAGCCCAACTGGGCAATCTTTGGCAGGCGTAATATTCAACCTGGCTGGTGGTCAAAGCGCCACCGCAGGATACCGCGATGGACTGAAAACTGGTGATCTGACCCGTTGCCATCAGCATCCCTGCGTATTGCACATTGTTTTGCATGGTCGATAAAGTCAGGAATACAGCATTGGTCGCGATGAAGCCGAACAGGATGATCATCAACGGCACGGATATCAAAGCAAACTCCAGCGCGGCGACCCCGCTTCGGCACTGGCGAAGCCCGGCCACCGGTGAAATCCAGGCGAATGCCAACCGCCCAAACGCCTGACGCCTGGCGAGGCCTCTTCCCAAAATCATGGCCCGGTTCCCCCACGTCATGGCCCGGCTCCCCCACGTCATGGCCCGGTTCCCCCAAATCATGGCCCGGCTCCCCCAAATCATGGCCCGGCTCCCCCAAATCATGGCCCGGTTCCCCCACGTCATGGCCCGACTCGATCGGGCCATCGGAGCCGGCACGGCGATGGAACAAGAGGCGCCTCCCGCAACCGATCCCGCCCATGCCTGCAATGCCGTACCGCCCCCGATGGCCCGCGCCGGGGCGCGCCATGACACGGAGAGCGCGTCGCGATGGGTCAATCGTTCGGACGGTCGATATAATCCCGTCATGATCTGGAATACCCCTCTATATTACATCCATACCACCACAATACATCCGCGATCCTGTCGTCGCGGTTACGGGCCAGCCGCGGCACGAAAAACCGTGCATCCCCGGGCTCGATCTTCCCATAAAATGATTTTGTCACGCCCCATGACTCCATCTTTTCAGACCGGCCAATCGAAATCCTGCGCGTCCAACGCGACCTGTTCGCGCGGGCAGCCTGGTAACTGACCCGCGCCGCAACACCGCGTCCCGGCGCCAATCCCGCTTATCGGAAATCCCGATTGGATCGGTGCGAATCAACCCGATCCGCATCAACCCTGTCCGATCCGGACCCTTCCCGGCTCTCGCGCCGGATCCGCTCGCGGTGTTCGCGCTCGTGCTCGCGAGGGTCCCAATCGCGCGAATCGGGGAGGCCCGCGCCCGCGCCCCCGTTCCCGCCCGCGCCCCCGCTGCCTTCGTGACGCGCAGCCCAATCGGTCGCCGTCCGCTGATTCGCGCAAAGACCGGTATTGCCCAATTGCGTCAACTGTTGCGCCGCCTGCGCCTGCGTCAGGCCGCTGGCGACGACCTCGCCGTTAATCGTCAGGCCGGAAACCATGGCCTGCGACCAGCAATTGCGTTGATTGACCGGACTGTTCGGCAGATTTTCCCGGAACACGCCATAGGTCAAAATACTCTGCGACAAGGCTGGGCCACCCCACATGGAGGCCGCGATCGCCGCGCACGAGATCCATCGAAGCATTTCGTCTCCCTTGCCCAAAAAGACGCGAATACGCATCCGGTTTGCCCAGCCAAGGCCCAACAGCCCGTGTCGTGTCCTGTCCGTTAAGGACGTGCGGACCTGACCCATGGCAATTTCCGCGCGCGACGCTGACAATTTGGTTTCAGGATACGGCGCCTGCCGGATTTATTTTGCGCGCGGCCGGGGATCGCCGCTGCTGTCTTCGGCGACGGAAGCGCCGCACGGCGGGCACGGCGCTGGTTCCACAGACTGGCGATCCGCAGACTGGCGATCCGCAGACTGGCGATCCGTCGCGCGGGCCCGCTGTTGTTCTTTGCGGCGGCGCAGATTGTCGCGCAGCGCGGCCGCTTCCCGTTCCCGCCTGATCTTGGCGCCGGTATCGCCCGCTTGTATTCGATCGTCGGTCATGGCGCGTCTGTCACGGCGCGACGCGGCCCGCGTCAAGTCCCCTCGCACCTGAAGACCGGGCGTTCGCCAGAACGACACCGCTGTGCCTCCTCCCGTCTTGGCACACCCCCGAGCGGGCCATCCGCAGCGGCAACACCTTGGAACGAAGGCCCGGGTGGTGCCCCGCGGCGATTGCTTCGCGAACGGAGCCGCCGGTGCCGGTTCCGATGGCCCGGTCAAGCCGTTCCATGACGGAGAATGGCGCGCGACCACATTCAAGCGATTGCCCTGCACGTGAAGACCCTCCACGCCTCAAGACCCACTGGACATAAGCATATCTTTATGTCATGAAGGGGCATGGAACACCTCCTCGCCAGTCTGCGCGCCGCCGCCGAGCCAACCAGGCTCCGGCTGCTCGCGCTCGCGGGCCGGGGCAGTTTCTGCGTGATGGAATTCACTGAGATTCTGGGGCAATCGCAACCCAGGTTGTCGCGGCACCTGAAACTTCTGTGCGATTGCGGGCTGCTGGACCGGTTGCGGGAAGGCGCCAATGTCTGGTTCACGCTGCCTGGCGGCGAAGACGGCGCTCTGGTCCGCGACCTGATCGCCCGTTTGCCGCCCAGTGATCCGACCCTGGAATCGGATCGAAGGCAGGCGGTGCGGGTGCTGGCCGAGCGGGAACGCATCGCGTCCGAAAGTTTTCGCGTCAAAGGCGCCGATTGGGACGAAATGCGTGCGCTCGATCTGCCCGCGCAGGCCGTGGAAGACGCGTTGGTGGCCCTCGATGTGCATGGGGAGCGGCTGCTCGACATCGGCACCGGCACCGGCCGCGTTCTCGAACTTCTCGCCCCCCGCTTCCGTCAGGTACTAGGCGTCGATGCCTCGAAGCAAATGCTGGCCCTGGCCCGCGCGCGGCTCGCGAAACGGGAACTTGGCAATTGCACGGTGCGCCTCGCTGACATGTACCGGCTGCCGCTGGCCGATGCGTCCTTCGATACGGCGGTCCTGCAAATGGTGCTGCACTACGCGGAAGATCCCCCCGGCGCGATCGCCGAAGCTGCGCGAGTCCTGTCCCCCGGCGGCCATTTGATCGTCATCGACCTCGCGGCCCATACGCGCACCGACATGACGGCGAAACGCGCCCATCGCTGGCCCGGATTTTCCGACGCCGCGATCAACCGCTTCTTAACCGGCGCCGGTCTTAATGACAGCGGCGCCGTCACGATCCCCGGACCGCTCGACGTCCGCATCTGGTCCGCCACAAGACCCCAGACCGCCGTTCGCGACGTGCCTCTCGAACAGGTTGCATGAAAGACGAAATCGCATGAGCCGTCCTCATTTACTCGATGCGTTGCGCGACCAGGTGCTGCTGTGCGACGGCGGCATGGGCAGCCGCGTGCAGGCGCTGACGCTGGATGTCGAAAAAGATTACTGGGACCGCGAGAACTGCACCGACGTGCTCGTGCTGTCGCGTCCCGACCTGGTCCGGGAAATCCACCGCGGTTATTTCGAGGCCGGGGCGGATATGGTGGAAACCAACACCTTCGGCGCCTCTCCGGTCACGCTCGCGGAATTCGACCTGTCCGAACGCGCCTTCGAAATGAACAAGATCGCGGGCGAACTGGCGCGCGAAGCCGCCGATAGTTTCTCGGACGGACGCCACCGCTGGGTGCTTGGCAGCATCGGTCCTGGCACGAAACTGCCGAGTCTCGGCAATATCGCGTACGACCCGTTGCAGGCGGCGCTGGCCGAACAATGCCGCGGCCTGATTGCGGGCGGAGTCGATGCGATCTTGATCGAAACCTGCCAGGACACGTTGCAGATCAAGGCTGCGGTGAACGGTGCGAAAATCGCGCGCCTCGCGGCCGGCACGGATACGCCGATTTTCGTTCAGGTCACGGTCGAAACCACCGGCACACTCCTTGTCGGCTCCGACATCGCGGCGGCGGCGGCGGTGATCCACGCGCTGGATGTGCCCCTGATCGGCCTGAACTGCGCCACCGGCCCGCGCGAAATGACCGAGCATGTGAAATGGCTCGCCGCCAACTGGCCGGGCATGCTGTCCGTGCAACCCAACGCGGGCCTGCCGGAACTCGTCGATGGGCAAACCCATTACCCGCTTGGCGCCGAAGAACTCGCATCCTGGGTGGAACGTTTCATCTCCGAAGACGGGCTCAACCTGATCGGGGGATGCTGCGGCACCGACGTGGAACATATTACCGCGTTGGACCAAATGCTTCGCAAACGCGGCGGATTCCGGCCCGCGCCGGTCGCGCGGAAACCGATCTGGGTGCCCGGCGTCGCCAGTCTTTATGCGGCCCAACCGTTCCGCCAGGAAAACGCGATCTTCGCGATCGGCGAACGCTGCAACGCCAACGGCTCGAAGAAATGGCGCGAATTGCAGGAAAAGGCCGATTGGGACGGCTGCGTGTCGATGGGCCGCGAACAGATCGGCGAGGGTTCTCACGCGCTGGATATTTGCACGGCCTTCGTCGGACGTAACGAAACCGTGGAAATGCTGGAAGTGATCCGCCGCTTCACCGCGTCTGTGAATTCGCCGCTGGTTATCGACAGCACCGAAACCCCGGTGATCGAGGCCGCGTTGAAACTGCATGGCGGCAAGCCGATCATCAATTCGATCAATTTCGAGGATGGCGAACACGCCGCCAACGACCGCCTGAAACTGGCGAAACAATTCGGCGCGGCGGTGATCGCGCTGACCATCGACGAAGTCGGCATGGCGAAAACGGTGGAGGACAAGCTGCGCATCGCCCGCCGCCTGATCGACTTCGCCTGCAACAAACATGGTCTCCCGCAATCCGACCTCCTGATCGACCCGCTGACCTTCACCATCGCCACCGGCAACGAGGACGATCGCAAACTGGCGCAATGGACCCTGGAAGGCATCGCCGCCATCCGCGCGGAATTCCCCGATGTCCAGATCGTGCTTGGCCTGT
>JAYWAX010000106.1:0-18121 GCA_043782125.1 Acetobacteraceae bacterium
GCCACGGAGGCCGATGTGCTTGATGCAGTCCAGATGCCGGGTCGCCACCAGGTTCGGGTCGATCGAACCCGCGATTCTCTGCTTACGGATTTCGGCCGGGCGACGTTGACGGACCGGTATCTGATGCCCGGCGAGGACTTCCAGGACCTCTTCGCCCGTGTCGCGTCTTTCTATGGCGACGATGCCGGCCACGCCCAGAGAATTTACGATTACATCAGCCGCCTTTGGTTCATGCCCGCGACTCCCGTGCTGTCGAATGGCGGCACCCAGCGCGGCCTGCCGATTTCCTGCTTTCTGAATGAAGCCTCGGACAGTCTGGAGGGCATCGTCGGTCTCTGGAACGAGAATGTCTGGCTCGCCTCCAAGGGCGGCGGAATTGGCTCGTACTGGGGCAATCTGCGCTCGATCGGGGAAAAAGTGGGCGGGGTTGGCAAAACCTCTGGCGTCATTCCGTTCATTCGCGTGATGGACAGCCTGACTTTGGCGATTTCCCAGGGTTCGTTACGACGCGGTTCGGCGGCGGTATATCTGCCGATTTCGCATCCCGAAATCGAGGAATTCGTCGAGTTGCGCCGCCCCACCGGCGGCGATCCGAATCGGAAAGCCCCGAACCTGCATCACGGCATCCAGATCCCCGACGCGTTCATGCGCGCGGTCGAAGCGGATGAGCCGTGGGAGCTTCGGTCGCCAAAAGATAAATCGGTGGTGCGTACGATCTCCGCGCGTTCGTTGTGGATTCGTATCCTGACCGCGCGAATCGAAACCGGCGAACCGTATCTGGTGTTCTCCGACCATGTCGCGCGCGCCCAACCGGAACATCATAAATTAGCCGGTCTTGAGGTGAAAACCTCGAATCTGTGCAGCGAAATTACGTTACCGACCGGGCGCGACCAGCATGGCGTCGAGCGAACCGCCGTGTGCTGTCTGTCGTCGTTGAACCTGGAAAAATGGTTTGAGTGGGAGAACCATCCGACCTTTATCGAAGACGTCATGCGGTTCCTGGACAATGTCTTGCAGGATTTCATCGACAATGCCCCGCCGGGGATGGAAAAAGCGCGCTATGCGGCGGATCGGGAACGCTCGGTCGGGCTTGGCGTCATGGGATTCCACTCGTTCCTACAGGCGTTGAATGTGCCGTGGGAAGGCGTGATCGCGAAAGTCTGGAACAAGAAAATATTCAAACATATCCGCGCGCAGGCCGATACCGCATCGATTGCTTTGGCGGCCGAGCGCGGCGCATGCCCGGACGCCAAGGAATATGGCGTGCAGGAACGCTTTTCGCACAAAATGTCGCTGGCGCCGACCGCGTCGATTTCCATCATCGCGGGCAATGCCTCGCCGGGGATCGAACCGATCGCGGCCAACGTCTTCCTGCAAAAAACCCTCTCCGGCAGCTTCTCGGTGCGCAACCGCCATCTGCAAAAGCTGTTGGCGGAAAAAGGCCAGGACAACGAAGCAGTGTGGTCGTCGATCACGACCACCAAAGGCAGCGTGCAGCATCTGGATTTTCTCAGCGCGGACGAGAAGGCGGTTTACAAGACCGCGTTCGAGTTGGACCAACGCTGGATCGTCGAACACGCGGCGGATCGCGCGCCGTCCATCTGCCAGAGCCAGTCGGTGAACCTCTTTTTGCCCGCCAACGTGAACAAGCGGGATTTGCACCAGATCCACTTCATGGCATGGAAGCGCGGCGTCAAATCGCTGTATTATTGCCGCAGCCTGTCGATCCAGCGCGCCGACACCGTCAGCGACAAAGCGATCGCGCCGGTGGACAATATCGGCCGCGCCGCGAACGACATTGCGATTCCGCTGCCCTTGGTGGCAGCTACGTCTGGAAATCCGATGGATTACGAGGAATGCCTCGCCTGTCAGTAAGGACGGCGATTTGACGCGACACGGCCCGGATCCTCACCGATCCGGGCCGTGTTTTCATTGAATATCAGGTCAACGGCGCCACGGACAACCGCCCGGTCGTGCCGTGCTTCTCGATCAGCGCCGCCACCGCGCCGGACTTCTTCGCGTCCTCCACGAATTTCTTCAAATACGCGAAGCCGGCCGTGTTCTTTTTCGCCGTCCCGATCGCCTGCTGCACCGCCGTGAACTGGCCGTCCAGAATGCGCGAACCCGGCATTTTCCCGACGTCCCCGATCAAGCCCGGACGCAGACCCGCCAGAGCCTCCATCTTCTCCTTCTGGAACATCTCGATCACCGCCGCCTGGCTGTTGCCGCGATGCAGCGTGGCGTTGTGAATGTTCCGCTCCAGCCACAGATCGTAGGCGCTGCGCGCCGTCACGGCGATGCGATTGCCCTTCACGTCCACCTGCGCAATCGAGGTAATCGGCGAACCGGCGGGCACCAGATATGTCGCCTCGATCTCCACATACGCCGCCGTGAAGTCGATCTTTTCCGCGCGCGCAGGCTCGGCGCCGATGTTGCCGATGTCCCACTTATCGTTATCGACGTCGTCGGCCAGCTCGCCCGGCTTGGCATAAGGCACGAACTGCACCGGCACACCCAAAGACGCCGCGATCGCGCGCGCCATGTCGGGCGAGCAGCCATCGGGATCGCCATTCGGCGCCTTGCCGGTGACGAGGAGGAAGTTTCCCATATTGATCGCCGCGCGCAGAACGCCATGCGGCGCGAGCTCGGCAATGATTTGCGATTGAGACATTGGTTAAGGTCCAGGCATTGTTGTCAGGTCAAGGTATCCCTCCGGACGGGCGGCGAGCAAGGGCAGCGCCCTCTCCGGTGGGACGTCTTGACCGGCCCCTCGATCCGGCCCCTAAAACCGGCATGCTCGAAGCTTTGCCAGACGCCATCGCCGCCGCGCTCCTCCGCCTGAACCTGACCGGTGCCAGCATGGGCGAACGCCTGACTGGCGGTGTCTCTTCCGATATCTGGCGCATCGATTTGCCGGCCGGTGCGATCTGCGTCAAACGCGCGCTGCCGAAACTCCGCGTTGCTGCCGACTGGCAGGCACCCGTGGAACGCAACATTTATGAAGCACGCTGGATGCGCCAAGCCGGCGATTTCGCGCCCGGATTGATCGGCCAGGACGCAAACAGCGGCGTGCTGGCGATGGAATTCCTCCCGCCCGGCCGATACAAGCTGTGGAAAGAGCAACTGCGCGACGGCGACGCCGATCCGTCGTTCGCGGCGCAGGTCGCGGCGGCACTGGCGGGGATCCACGCCAAGACCGCCGCCGATCCTGCGATCGCCGCGGAATTCCCGACTGACGCGATCTTTCACGACATCCGGCTGGAGCCCTATTTCGCCGCAACCGCGCGCGCCCATCCCGACCTCGCAGACCCTTTGCTTGGCCTGATCGCGGTGACACAGGCCAATAAAAAATCTCTGGTCCACGGCGATGTCAGCCCGAAAAACATCCTGCGAGGTCCCTGCGGGCCAGTGTTCCTGGATGCGGAATGTGCCTGGTGGGGCGATCCCGCTTTCGATCTGGCGTTCTGCCTGAACCATTTACTGCTGAAATGCCTGTGGACTCCCGGCGCTCGCGACGGATTTCTTGGCTGTTTCGACGCGATGGCTGAAACCTATCTCGGCGGCGTCGATTGGGAACCGCCCAATGCCCTGGAACACCGTGCCGCCGCGCTGCTGCCGGGCCTGTTGCTGGCGCGGGTCGATGGCAAATCCCCTGTCGAATACATCGTCGAACCCGCCCAAAAAGACCACGTCCGCCGCGTGGCGCGCGCGTTGCTGACCCATCCGCCGTCCCGCCTTGCCGCCATCCGCGCGGCCTGGAACAAGGAAATCGCCGCATGACCAGTACTGCCATCGCCTTCGTCCACGCCCGCCGGGTCTGGGACAGCCGCGGCCGTCCGACCGTCGAAGCCGATGTCCTACTGGAAAACGGCCTCGCGGGCCGCGCCATCGCGCCCGCAGGCGCCTCCACCGGGTCCGGCGAGGCCGTCGATCTGCGCGACGGTGGCGAAGTTTTCGGCGGTTACGGCGTGCAACGCGCGGTCGCCAACGTCAACACCGAAATCGCCCGCGCCGTCATGGGCATGGACGCGCGAGACCAGGCCGCGCTCGACGCCCGCCTCATCGAACTCGATGGCACCCCGAACAAAAGCCGTCTTGGCGCCAACGCCGTGCTGGCCGTGTCGATGGCCGCAGCCCATGCCGCCGCGCATGATTCCGGACAGCCCTTGTTCCGCTACCTCGCCCGGAAAGACGTCGATTTAATTCCGTTGCCGCAAATTCAGATTTTTGGCGGTGGCGCGCACGCCGGACGCCGCGTCGATATTCAAGACTTCATGGTCATGTGTCCCGGTGCGGACAGCTTCGCGCAGGCGCTGGAATGGACCGCCGAAATCTACCGCGCTGCCGGCAAATTAATGGCCGAAGCCGGCACTTTGGCGGGGGTCGCCGACGAGGGCGGCTGGTGGCCGATGTTTTCCACCAACGAACAGGCGCTCGACATGCTCGTCCGCGCCATCGAACGCGCGGGCTTTCGACCCGGCGAAAAGGTGGGGATCGCGCTGGATATCGCCGCATCGGAGTTCGGACGTAACGGACATTACAAACTGGCGCTGGAAGACCGCGAACTCGACAGCGCCGGCATGATCGATCTGCTATCGGATTGGATCGCGAAATATCCCATCCTGTCGATCGAAGATCCGCTGGCCGAGGACGACCCGGAAGGCTTCGCCGCATTCACCCGCATCCACGGAAAATCGTTACAGATTGTCGGCGACGATTTCCTGGTCACCGACGCCGCCCGTATCCGCGACGCCGCCCAAAAAGGCGCCGCCAACACCGTTCTGTTAAAACCCAACCAACGGGGAACCCTGACCGAAACCCTCGCCGCCTGGACCGCTGCGAAGGAGACCGGCTTTTCCGCCATCGTCTCCGCCCGCTCCGGCGAAACCGAGGACACCACCATCGTTCACCTCGCCGTCGGGTGGGCTTGCGGACAACTGAAAGTCGGGAGTTTCACACGCGGCGAGCGCATGGCGAAGTGGAACGAAATGCTCCGCGTCGAAGAAGCGCTTGGCGGGCGCGCCCGTTTCGCCGGCGGTGCGGTGCTGGGGCGGTCCCGCGCATGAAAATCGTTTACCATGCCTCGGCCGGCCCGGACCTTGCCGCGCGGCTGGCCGCGCTGCCCGGCCTGACTGTGGATATCTGCGCCGGGGACGATCGCGCCCGCCTCGCGGGTTTGCTGCCGGATTGCGACGTGCTTTGGCACGTATTAACCCGTTGCACCGCCGAGATGATCGCCGCGGCGCCGAAATTGCGGCTGATCCAGAAAATCGGTGTCGGCGTAAACACGATCGACCTGGAAGCGGCGGCAAGTCGAAACATTCCCGTTTGCAACCTGCCCGGTACGAATTCCCGCGCGGTCGCGGAACTGACACTCGCGTTGATGCTGGCGGTGCTACGAAAACTCCCGCGTTTCGATGCATCGTTGCGATCCGGCGTCTGGACCGATATCGCGCTGCAAGACGGTCTCGGCGAGTTGGGCGGGCGCACCGTCGGTCTGATCGGTTACGGATCGATCCCGCGCCTGCTGACACCCATACTGACCGCGATGGGGTGCGAAATCGTATACACCGCGCGCAATCCGGTCCCCGGCGCCGAGGCCCGCTTCGTCGCGATCGACGCGTTGCTGAAACAATCCGATGTGGTCAGCCTGCACATCCCGCTGACGCCCGAAACAGACCGCCTGATCGGCGCGGCCGCCATTGCGCGCATGAAACCCGGCGCCATCCTGATCAACACCGCCCGCGGCGGCCTGGTGGACGCGATCGCCCTGGCCGCTGCGTTGCGATGCGGCCACCTGGCGGGCGCCGGCCTGGATGTCTTCGTGGACGAACCCACCACCACCGGCGAGGACCTGCTCACCCTGCCAAACGTTGTCGTAACCCCTCACATCGCCTGGATCACCACCGGCACCTTCAATCGAAGTTTCGCACTTGCCGCCGAAAACTGCCGCCGGGTGGCGGCGGGCGAACAACTGCTGCATCGGGTGGTTTGAGCACCGGGGCTTTGCCCCAGACCCCACGAGGGCGCTGCCCTTCGAACCCGCCAAGGCTGGGCCTTGGAACCCATTTATTGGGGACGATGAGAAAGGGGCCGAGGGCCCTGGTGGGGTCGAGGGGCAAAGCCCTCGCGGGGTCCGGGGCAGAGCCCCGTTGCTCAAGGCCGCGCGATACCCAACGTTTGCAGCAACTTCACCCAGTACGCCTTGACCACGATCCAGAACAGCGATCCCGCCTGCAACGGCGCCGCTGCCTGCAACGGCTCCACCCGCCGGGCCGCGGGCGCGGTGTCCGCCGCCACGGCCGCCGGTTCCGGCACGTCGTCCTTCGCGAACTCATCGGCGCAACGGCGCGCGAAATCGGCCATGATCGCGTTCGCCACCGCGATCCCGCCGGTTTTCGCGAAGTCAGCCAGCACGCCGCCCAACTCCGCGTCCGAAACAATTTTAACCGAGGTTTCGGGCTTCGGCGCATCCGCGACGTCGGACAGCGCGAACGACACCTTCACCCCGATGCGCGCGGCCCGCATGTCCGCCGCGCCGCGCCCGGTCACCGTGCCGGTCAGTGACTCGAAATCGAAAACGCAGGCTGCTTTACCCTTGAAGTTGATCCGCTTCGGACCGAACGACACCACCATCGCCCCGGGCCAGGACCCGTCCTCCGCCTGCGGCTCCAGCACCGCGCCGGGCATGCATGTTGTCATCCGCGGCACGTCGGCGAAGCGGCGGATGACATCCGCCGCTTTGCCCGGAACGCGGAACTCGCCTTCGAAATGCATGGGTTTTTACGCGAGCGGCCGTAACAGCGGCGCTTTACTCGGAATGCCGTAATACACCTTCCCATGCGGATCACTGGGCGTTGTCGGCGACACGCGCACGTCGATCAGGAACAGCCCGCCTTTCCGAAGCCCTTCGGCGACCGCGGCTGGAAGGTCGGATTCCTTGTTCAGCAGCACGCCGTCGCCGCCAAACGCCTTGGCAATCGCGACGAAATCCGGCGAATCCCAGTGCGACTGGCCCCAGTCGAAGCCCTTCGGCACCAGCTTATGCACTTCGGCGCCATAGCCGCCATCGTTCCAGACAATCAGCACCATTTGCTGCTTAAAGCGCGTGACCGTATCGAGTTCCTGAATATGGAACAGCATCGACCCATCGCCTTCGATGACGATGTGCTGGCGGCCGGGATTGCCCGCGCCGGTGCCGATCGCCAGCGGCAGACCCTGTCCGACCGCGCCAAACTGATACGAGAACTGGATTTCCGCGCCCTTCGGCATCGCCATGTACATCGCGGGCCAGGAGAAGAAGTGGCCGGCGCCGCAGGTCACCAAACACCCCTCCGGCAGCGCCTTGGCCAGGTACTGAGCCGCCGCGCGTGGATCCAGCCCGTCCGCCGGTGCCTCGAACCGATGTGGCGCCTCATCCAGAATCGCGCGGCTATCGGCATTGCGATAGCCCTCGGAGCGGACCTGGCGGGCTTCCAGTGCCTCGTTGATCGCCGCGACGCTTTTGCGGCCGTCGCCCTGCACATACAGGCCGGGAATGACGCCGATTTCCTCGGGCATCGGCTTGATGTCGATGCGCGCGACCTCTGCGCCCGGAAACAGCAGCCCGCCTTCGGTCGTGTAGTAGCCAAGCTCCGCACCCACACCCAGAACGAAGTCAGCGTCGGCGAGCAGGCGTTCGGTCGGCTCTGACGCGAAGGCGCCGGCAATGCCGACATCCCAGGCCTCGCCGGTGAAGAATCCTTTGCCTTGCAGCGAGGTTGCCAACAGGGCGCCGACACGGTCGGCCAGTTTAATGATTTCGTCGCGGGCGCCAGAAGCAATCGCGCCTTTACCGGCAATGATAACCGGACGTTTCGCCGCCGCCAGCTTCTCGATGACCGGGCCGAGAAGATCGGGGCTCGGGTTTTCGACGCGCGGCGGCAGGAAATCGGTGGAGGGCCGGTATGCGAAGTCCCAGTCGATCTCGCGATCCTGCAAATCCATGTTCAGGTTTAACACGACCGGTACGCGATGGACGCGGGCGGCGTAGAAGGCCTCGGCGATTTCCTCTGCCATGTTGTCGAGGCTGGTGACCGTGTGGAAACGGGCCGAGCAGGCCTCGACAAAACGCTTCTGGTCCATCGACTGGGTGCTGTTCTTGGAACCCGGATTGATCTCGCCCGCGATCAGAACCATCTGAGACCGGTTGCGCGCGGCGATCATCAGCGTGGTGCCGCACTGGGTCAGGCCGGGGCCGCAGGTGACCATGCCGACACCGACCTTGCCGGTGGTGCGGGAATAGCCGTCGGCCATCGACACCGCGGCGGCCTCATGCCGGGCGGAAACGATGTTGACGCCGGCCTTTTTTACCAGCGACGCCCACAGCCACATGTTGCCGTCGCCCATCAGGCCGAAATAATCCATCACGCCCTCTGCCACGAGGGCTTCGGCGATTGCTTCGTAGGCTTTCATGGGCGGGCGTTCCTTGTGCTTCGATGTCGCGTTGGAAGATAAAGCGTCTGAAAATCGCGGCGCCGTCAAGCGGCCGGAGCCTGGGTTCGGGATGATCGCGGGGAGGAAGGAAAGCGCCGGGGCTTTCCCCTCGACCTCACCAGGTCCTCGGCCTCTGGACCTCAATAAATGGGTTCCAAGGCCCTGCCTTGGCCGGCGTGAAGGGCAGCGCCCTCGTGGGCTCCGGCCCAGACCCCGGTGTTTTCCTCCCGCCCGATTGCGCCCGCGCCGCATCGGTGTTCGACTCCCCTCCCGCCCTAACCGAGACCCGCGCATGCCCGATCCAATCGCCGAGGAACTGTTCCGCAATGCCATCTCCGCCGTCGGCGACGAGATGGTTCTTACCATTTATCGCACCGCCTATTCCGGCGTGCTGAAAAACATCATGGATTACAGTGCCGCGCTGTGCGACGCGGACGGGCGGCTGGTCGCGCAGGGCCTGTCGCTGCCTGGCCATTTATGTTCGATTCCCGTGGCGTTGAAGGCGGTGCTGGACCATTTTCAAAACGACATCGCCGAGGGCGATATTTTCATTAACAACGACCCTTACGACGGCGGCATGCATCTGCCGGATATTTTTATCTTTCGTCCCCTGTTCTCCGCTGGCACGCTCATCGCCTTCGCCGCGACAATCTGCCACCACACCGATGTCGGCGGCCGCGTGCCGGGCTCCAACGCCTCCGACAGCACCGAAATCTACGCCGAGGGGCTGCGTATTCCGCCCTTAAAACTTTACGACGCGGGCAAGGAAAACCGCACTCTTTTCCGCATGATCGAGCGCAACGTCCGCCTGCCCGGAAGGGTTTTCGGCGACATTCGCTCCCAGCTCGCGGCCTGCGAGATCGCCGCCCGCGGCATGGCCGACCTCGTGGCCCGTTATGGCGCGGACGAGGTTCGGACCCTGATGACCGCCGCGATGGATTATTCCGAACGCCTGACCCGGCATTGCCTCCTGGAACTGCCGGATGGCGAGGCCACCTTCACCGACTGGATCGACGACGACCAGATCGATATCGGCGTGCCCATTCCGCTCGTCTGCACAATCCGCAAACGCGGCGACACGATGGAGGTCGATTGGACCGGTTCCAGCCCCCAGGTCAAAGGCGCGATCAACAACACCCTCAGCTATACGGCGGCGATGAGTTTTACCGCCGTGAAGTCCGTCCTTTCGATCAACATGCCGAACAACGACGGCGTGTTTCGCCCGATTAAAATCATTGCCCCGCCGGGCACCATCGTGAACGGCAAACTTCCGGCCGCCTGTGCCGCGCGCGGTTTGACCGGATTTCGCGGTGTCGATTGCGCGTTTGGCGCGCTGGCGAAACTGTATCCGGATCGCGTCATGGCGGCCTCCGACGGTGGCAATACCGGCCTCACCATCGGCGGCTACGACAAGGACCTCACCCCCTTCATCTACGTCGATTTCATCTCCGGCGCCTGGGGTGGACGTCCATGGGCTGACGGGCTTGATGGAAACACTTGTATGTTCGCGAATATGGCAAGTTTTTCGGTTGAAGTGATCGAATCGGAGAATCCGCTGGAAGTCCTGGATTACGAATTCGTGCCGGATACCGGCGGTCCCGGAAAATTCCGGGGCGGGATGTCGCAACGCAAGACATGGCGGATGCTGGCCGGCGAAGGCATTTTGCAGGTGCGCGCCGATCGCCAAACGCATCGTCCGTACGGATTGGGCGGCGGCGGTCCGGGCGCCTTCGGCCGCAATATCCTCGATCCTGGCCTGCCAACGGAAGAAAGATTGCACGCGAAACTGACCAGAACCTTCCGCCGCGGTCAGGTTTTTCGCCACGATCTGCCCGGCGCGGGCGGCCATGGCGACGCTTTGTCCCGCGATCTCGCTTTTGTCGCCAAGGATTTGCGAGACGGCCTCGTTTCGATCGAAGGCGCCGCCCGCGATTACGGCGTCGTCGCCCATGGCGAGCCACCCGCGATCGACACGGCCGCGACGGCCGAACTGCGCGCGCAACTGAGAAAAATCCGCAAACCATTACCCGATGTGGCGTGGGAGCCCGCGGCATGACTTTACGAATTGGCATCGATATAGGCGGCACCTTCACCGATCTTGTCGCGATCTCCGGCGACGGCCGCGTCGAAACCTTCAAAACCGCCTCCACCCCGCGCGACTACGGCGACGGCATCGTCGCGGGCATCCAGGCTCTGCTCGCCCGCGAACCTGGACCGGTCGCCGAGGTCCTGCACGCCACCACCGTCGGATCGAACACGGTCCTGGAAGGGAAGGGCGCGCGCACCGCGTTGATCGCCACGCGCGGATTCCGCGATATTCTGGAAATTCGCGACCTTCGCATGCCCGTGCTGTACGACCAGCGCTGGACCAAACCGGTCGCCCTGGTGGAACGCCGGTTGCGGCTGGAGGTGACGGAAAAAATCCGCCCGGATGGCTCGATTTCCGTGCCGCTCGATCCCGCCAGCGTTGCCGCCGCGATCGAAGTCCTGCGCGCCGAAAAGGCCGAAAGTGTCGCGATTTGCCTGCTGCACAGCTATGCCAACCCGGCCCATGAACAGGCGGTCGCGACGGCCGTGCGCGCCGCGCTGCCGGATGTAGACGTGTCGGTCAGCAGCGATATCCTGCCGGAAATCAAGGAATATCCGCGCACCAGCACCACGGCAATCAATGCCTATGTGCAACCGGTCGTGCGCGCCTATATCGCCGCCCTCGACGCCCGGCTTCGCGCGCTTGGCATCGATGCGCCGCTGAAACTGATGCAATCCAATGGTGGCCTCGCCTCCGCCGCCTTCGCCGCCGCGGCCCCCGCACATATCGTCGAAAGCGGGCCCGCCGCCGGTGTGGTCGGCGCCGCCGCCCTGGCGCGCCACCTGAATGAACCGGGACTCATCACTTTCGACATGGGCGGCACCACCGCCAAAGCCGGCCTGGTCGAAAATGGCGAGGTCCTGCGCGCCGATGCCATCGAAATTGGCGGCGGCGTCATGTCCGGGTCCCGCCTGCTGGTTGGCGCAGGCTACATGCTGAAATTGCCCGCCATCGACCTGGCCGAGGTCGGCGCGGGCGGCGGCTCCATTTGCCGCCTCGACGCCGCCGGTGCCCCGAAAGCCGGCCCACAATCCGCCGGCGCCGATCCGGGCCCGGTCTGCTACGGGCGCGGCGGCCAGTCCCCGACCATCACCGATTGCAACCTCGTCCTTGGCTATCTCGACCCCGGCGGTCTCGTGGGCGGGGCCTTGAAGCTGGACCGCGCGGCGGCCGAAGCGGCAATCGCGCGCGACCTCGCGGGACCGATGAACTGCGCGGTCGAGGACGCCGCTTACGGCATGCTCCGCCTCGCCGCCGCGACGATGATGCGCGCCATCCGCGCCGTGTCCGTCGAACGCGGCCGCGACCCCCGCCAATTCGCCCTGCTGGCCTTCGGCGGCAACGGGCCGCTGTTCGCCGCCGGACTCGCCCGCGAACTGGGCATACAACGCGTGCTCGTGCCGCCGCTGCCCGGCGTGTTCAGCGCCTTTGGCCTGCTGGTCGCCGACACCGAACACCACGCCACCCAAAGTTTTCGCACCCGTCTCGATGCCGCCGATCCCGATCGTATTTCATCCATTCTGGCAGCGCTGACCGCCACGGGCGCGGACCGCCTGTCCCGCGACGGTTTCACGCCCGCGCGGCAGACCTTCCGGCGCGCCGCGCTGGCCCGATACCTCGGACAATCCAGCGAGATCGAGGTGCCGTTGCCGGACGGCGCCATCGCGCCCGCGGCGATCGCGGAATTATTCGGACAGCAACACGAAAAAACCTACGGCTTTCGCGCCCCGGGGCACGAACCGGTCGAACTCATGGGCCTGTCGGTGCTGGCGCGGGGACAGCCCGATCGCCCGCGTCTCCCCACCCGCATTCCACCCCGTCACGATACCGTGCCCGCGTCGCGCCGGGCCTGGTTTCCCGGCGACGGCTGGATCGAAACGCCGGTCGTCAATCGCGCGACCCTGGCTGCCGCGCCGCGGCCTGGACCGTTCATCGTGCAGGAATACGACGCGACCTGCCTTGTGCCGCGCGGCGCGCGCGCCGCTGTGGACGATTTCGGCAATATCGCGATGACGCTGACCTGACCCTGTTGGAGATAAAGAATGGACATTAAACGCGAACACCATATCAACTTCTGGTATGTTATCGGCGCGTTCGTGGCCATCGTCTTCCTGCAGGACATATTTGTCCGCTCCGTGGCCGTGAAGGACATACCCTACAGCGAATTTCAGTCGTTGCTGCGTCAGCAAAAATTGACCGATATCGTCGTCGGTCCCGCGTTGATCGCCGGAAAATTCAAGGACCCGGGGGAAGGCGGGCAGACGCGCTTTTCCACCATCCGCGTCGATCCCGCGATGGCCGCCCAACTGACGGAATCAGGCGTCACCTTCGGCGGCGAGCCAGGACCCGGTTGGATCGCCACCGTACTGGGCTGGTTCATGCCCGCCGTCGGCTTCTTCGTGCTGTGGATGGTCGCGATCCGCCCAATGCTGTCCGGCCAGGGCGCGGGCGGCCTGATGTCGATCGGCAAAAGCCGTGCCAAAGTTTATATCGAAAAGGACATCAAAACCACCTTCGCCGATGTCGCCGGGGTCGATGAGGCGAAAGACGAATTGAAAGAAGTCGTTGCCTTCCTGCGCGATCCCGCCCGGTACAGCCAACTCGGCGCGCACATGCCCAAGGGCATACTTTTGGTCGGCCCGCCCGGCACCGGAAAAACGTTACTCGCCCGCGCGGTGGCGGGGGAGGCGGGAGTCGCTTTCTTCTCCATCTCCGGCTCGGAATTCGTCGAAATGTTCGTCGGTGTCGGCGCCGCCCGAGTCCGCGATTTGTTCGATCAGGCCCGCGCACAGGCCCCGGCGATCGTCTTTATCGACGAACTCGACGCCCTCGGCCGCGCCCGTGGTGCCGGCATTCCCGGCATGGGCGGGCACGACGAAAAGGAACAAACCCTTAATCAACTGCTGAGCGAACTGGATGGGTTCGACACCAAGGCGGGAATCGTCCTGCTGGCCGCGACCAACCGGCCGGAAATCCTCGATCCGGCGCTGCTCCGGGCCGGACGTTTCGATCGCCAGGTGCTGGTGGACCGCCCCGATAAAAAAGGCCGGATCGATATTCTGCGCATCCACGGCGCCAAGGTGAAACTCGCGCCGGATACGTCGGTGGAGGATGTCGCGGCCCTGACACCGGGCTTCACCGGCGCCGATCTGGCGAATTTGGTCAATGAGGCGGCGTTGCTGGCGACACGGCGGAACGCGGACTTCGTGACGATCGACGACTTCAACCAGGCCATCGAACGGATCGTCGCGGGCCTGGAAAAGCGCAACCGGCTGCTCAATCCGCACGAACGCGAGGTCGTCGCCCATCATGAAATGGGCCACGCGTTGGTGGCTTTGTCGTTGCCGGGTGTCGATCCGGTGCAGAAAGTCTCGATCATTCCACGCGGGATCGCCGCGCTCGGATACACGATGCAGCGTCCGATCGAGGACCGGTTCCTGATGGATCGCGGCGAGTTGTTCAATCGGATGACATTGCTGCTATCTGGGCGGGCCGCCGAAACATTGGTGTTTCCCGAGGTGTCCACCGGCGCGGCGGACGACCTGGTCAAGGCGACGGACATCGCGCGCAGCATGGCCGCGCGATTCGGCATGGACCCGACCCTCGGTCTCGTTGCTTACGAAACCGAACATTCGTCGTTTCTGAACAGCCCAGGCGCTGGCGACTGGCAACAACGGCATTACGGAGAGGCAACGGCGGACGCGATCGACGCCGCTGTTCGCCACCTGATCGACGAGGCCTTCGCGCGCGCCAGAACAATCCTTGGCGCAAACAAGGCCCTGTTGATTGAATCGGCCCATGCCCTGTTGACCGCCGAAACCCTGTCGGAATCCGATCTGCGGCCTTTCGCCGCTCGCCTTGTGGCGCCGCCAACCAATAATAACTGAGAAGGAACGATCGTGACAAACATCTCCCGCCGCCGCCACCTGACCGGTTTGTTGGGCCTCGCCGCCCTGGCCACGCCACATATCGCCCGCGCCGCGACGGACAAACCGATCCCGCTGGAAGGCATCGGCAACCGCGTCAAACATTTGTCGTACAGCGATCAGGGCGGCAAGCCGGACGGCGTGCAGGTCATGGCGAACCGCAAGCACATTTATGTCGGCCATATGTTCAGCAATGGCCTCACCATCCTCGATGCTGCCGATCCCCGCCGTCTGAAACCCGTTGGCTTCTTCACCGCCGGCGATTTCACCCGCACCCATCACATGCAGGTGGCCGAGGACACGATGCTCCTGGCCAACGGCGCCAATATCGTTGCGATGCAATCGTACGACGGCATGCGCGGTTACTTCGAAAACAACCTCGCCGACAGCATAACAAACCGGAAGAAATTCCGCTCCGGTCTGTCGATCCACGATATCTCCAAACCCGCCGAGATGAAGGAAATCGCGTTTCTGGAAATGCCAGGTCTGGGCGTCAATCGTCTTTGGTGGCCCGGCGGACGTTATGCCTACGTATCGGCACATTTCGACGGCTTCCTCGATCACATCCTGTGTATCGTCGATTTGCAGAACATGACGAAACCGGAAATCGTTTCGAAATGGTGGCTCCCCGGCATGAATCGCGCCGCCGGGGAGACCTCGCAGTCCCCAAAAGGCCGGCGCTGGGCTTTGCATCACATGATCACCGCGGGAAACCGCGGGTATGCGGCGTGGCGCGACGGCGGTTTCACCATTCATGACATTGGCGATCCGGCGCAGCCGAAGTTGCTGTCCCGGACCAACTGGTCGCCGCCGTTTCCCGGCGGAACGCACACGCCGCTGCCGCTACCCGGCCGGAACCTCGCGATCGTCGCCGATGAATCGAACGCCGATAATTGCGCCAAAGGCCTGTTCCATACCTGGGTTCTGGACGTCCGCGCCGCCGAAAACCCTGTGCCGATTGCCACGCTGCCCACACCCACGGAGCGGGATTTCTGCAAGCTTGGCAATTTCGGACCGCATAACCTGCACGAAAACCGGCCCGGCTCGTTTCAAAGCGAGGAAACGATCTTCGCCACCTATCACAATGCCGGTCTGCGGGTGTTCGACATCAAGAACGCGTTTGCGCCGAAGGAAATCGCCTCCTGGGTGCCGCCGGTGCCGAAGAAGTTGATCGATCCCCGCCCGAACATCGCGATGGCCGCGCAAACCTGCGACGCCTACGTCGCACCGGACGGGATTATCTATGTCAGCGACTGGAACGCGGGCCTTCATGTGCTGGAATACAAGGGGTAAAACAGCCCAGGGTGCGCGGGGGCCGGGGCAGGTAGACCCGACCCGCCGTCCCACGCCCCTGCCACCGGCCACCGGCCACCTGCCTCGGGCCGGCTAAGCGATCAGGTCGGCGATCACCAGCCAACCCTTCGGTTCCGCCACGATCTGGCGCAGGGTCACGCCCGAGGCCTTCCCGACGGCCAGCTCGGTCCACAGCATTTCCAGAATTTTCAGCGACGGCCCCACCCCGGCGCCGCGGCCCACGATATGTTCGCGGAACGCCATCCAATGCAGGCCTTGCGCGACCGTCTGCGTGTCCTGGCCGAAGACTTTGTCCAGCGCCTTGCCGGCCAGACCGCCGACCGTGTTGATGAAATACCCCACCACCGACCCGATGAACGGCGTCAACACCGTGGACGCCGCCACGCCGCCGGCCCCGGTTCCCATCTTGCCGATGCCGGACGCGGTGCTCCACATCTTCTGCTTGATGATGGCGCGCATCTGGTTTTCCAGCGATCCCGGCGGCAAGGCCTTTTTCACCACCGTCCAGGAATACCAGGACGCGTATTCCGGCGGTTTCGCCTGAATCCCGCGCCGGGTAATCATCTCTTCGAACATGCCCGAGATCTTGTTCCACATGACGCTGGACGCGTACGTGGAAAAACCGCCTTGCGCGATGGACACGCCGCCGCCCGTCGGATCGAACGCGCCCAATGCGGTCATCCCCAGCATGGCGGATTTCTTGACCACGAAATATTTGATCGTGTGGGGCGACGGCCCTTCGTGCCCGTTCGCGCCGAAATTAGGATTGTTCAACCAGGCGCTGGCGGTTTCCTTGCCGTCGGCAATCGCCTCGATCAGGATCGCCAGCGAATTCCCATACGCGTCGCCGCCAACGGCTTTGGTGACTTCCACCACGGCGTTGGTCGCGAACGGCGTGACCACGAATTCCATCGTACTTGGTTCGGACCCCGACATGCGATTCATCTCCGGCTTAAGATTGAACATCGGAACGCGCCGCGCGCAATTGTTCCGTCGCAAACCCAATACGAAACCGCAGCGCCGTCAAGCGCGGAAAACCGGGAATTCACGGGTAAGTTTTGGTGGAGCCGAGGGGAATCGAACCCCTGACCTCCTGAATGCCATTCAGGCGCTCTCCCAACTGAGCTACGGCCCCACATTCCGCCAAACAGCGGGAGGCGAGCGTATAACCAGGCGCCCGCCCCGCCGCAAGACCGTCTTGCACGATTTCGTCATCCCCGCCGCTTGACCGCCCGCGTCCGCGCGCTATCCATTCCCCAACGCCAACAGGAGACCTCCATCATGCGCGCTTGGGCCGTCGTCGAAAACGGAAAACCCCTCCAGGAAATCGAGCTTCCCACGCCCGAACCCAAGGGCACCGAGGTCCTGATCGAAGTCACCCATTGCGGCGTCTGCCACTCGGACCTGCATATCTGGGAGGGCTATTACGACGTTGGCGGCGGACAGAAGATGTCGCTGATGGACCGCGGCGTCACGCTGCCGCTGGCCATGGGGCACGAAATCGTCGGCCGCGTCGCCAAACTGGGACCGGACGCGACTGGCGTGAAGGTCGGCGACCTCCGCATCGTCTATCCCTGGCTTGGCTGCGGCACGTGCGAAACCTGCCTCGCCGAAGAAGACAACATGTGCGTCAAGGCCGCGCGCAGCCTCGGTGTCTACCAGAACGGCGGCTATGGCACCCATGTCATCGCCCCGCATCCCCGCCATTTGATCGAACTGGGCAACGTCGATCCGGCGGTTGCCGCGACCTATGCCTGTTCTGGCATCACCGTCTATTCCGCCATCAAGAAAGCCATGCCGGTCCCGCCGGACGAGGCGATCGTTCTGGTCGGCGCCGGCGGTCTCGGCCTGAACGCCATCAAAGTGCTGCTGGCACTGGGCCACAAGAACATTATCTCGGTCGATATCTCGGAGGAAAAGCGCGCCACGGCGTTGAAAGCCGGCGCGCACAAGGCTGTCGATGGCTCCGGTCCGGACACGACGAAGCGCATTATCGAAGCCGCGGGCGGCCCGGTTCAGGCCGTCATCGACCTCGTGAACGGCACCCAGACCGCGCGCTTCGCGTTCGGCGCCTTGCGTAAAGGCGGCAAGCTGATCCAGGTCGGGCTGTTCGGCGGCGAGTTGACTTTGCCGCTGCCGATCATGGCGATCCGCGCGCTGACCGTGCAGGGCTCCTATGTCGGCAACCCCAAGGAACTGCGCGAGCTGATGAGACTGGCCCAGGACGGGGTGCTGGCGGCGTTGCCGGTGACAACGGTGCCGCAGAATCAGGCCGATTCCGCCCTGATGCGCCTGCGCGACGGCCAGGTCACGGGAC
>JAYWAX010000107.1:0-2410 GCA_043782125.1 Acetobacteraceae bacterium
TCGCGGCCGAAGGCACCGGATGGTCCCAAGCGGCGATTTCTTCGCGAGCGGAGCCGCCGGCGCCGGTTCCGATGGCCCGGTCGAGCCGTGCCATGACGGGGACAGGCACGTGGCAAAATTCAGGCGATTGCCCTGGGCGCCGGCCCCCCAGCGCCTTAACTTCCCGGTGGCAACCCGCCCACCGGCGCCTCGCCAATCTTCGTCGATCGGGTCCGGTCCACCCGGAACACCGCCAACCCGCGCCGCACCTGGCCATCCATCGACAGAGCGAACCACCCGTCCACCCCCGCAAACCCGGCGGGCTGAGTCAGACCCTGCACCGTCAGCCGCCCCTGCCCAGCCAGCACCCGCGCGACCGAGGCCGCATCGTATGCCAAATCTACCCGTGGCGGCGGCGTATCCTTATATTTCGCCTCGAATTCCTTCACCATGTCCCGCCGTGTCTCCGGATCGGGCATCGCGAACCAGGCGCCCGCCACGGCTGCGGAGCCGCTCGCCGGATCGACCCACAAAGCCGGGCCCAGAATTTTTACCTTGCCGCGGTCGATTTTGGCATCCTTCAGGGCCTTTTCGAACACCCGCAGATCGGCGCCGGTCATCGCCACAAGGATCGCGCCGAAGGGCGGCGGCTGATCGGCGATCGCCAGGCCGGCGAGCTCGGTGACCGCGGCAACAATGGCGTCCTTGCCCGGCCCATGCATCCGCACGAACGGCGCGGGCCGGCCCTCCGACGCCGCCAGCCGGGTCAGGTCGTCGCCCATCGCCTTGCCGAAATCGTTATCCGGCAGAATGGCGACAATCGGTCCGCCCGTCTCCGCCTTCATCGCGCCCCACAGCCTTTGCACCTGCTGCCCCGGACTGATCCCCATTGTCCAAATGCCCGGCTGCGACTGCGCCTGGTCATTGGTGAAAGCCAGCACCGGCACTCCCGCCCGTTTGGCAACCGGCGCGACCTGCGCCGTTTCGGGCGAGGTCACGGGGCCCAGGATCATCCGCGCGCCGGCCTCGATGGCCTCTTGCGCCGCGCGCGCCGCCCCCTCTGGGGTGCCGCCCGTGTCCTTCACCAGCAACGGCGGCGAGCCCGCCACCGACAACGCCAATTGCGCCGCGCGCAACATCGGCTTGCCGATATCCGCCAGCCGCCCGCTCAACGGCAGCAAAATCGCCACGGGCGCAGAGTCGGCGCCGCCGCGCCCGGAAACGGGGGCTTGGTTCAGCACCGCGGGTGAGCCAGTCTGCGAGGACTGACATCCCGCCAGTCCCAACGTACCCAGCCCCGCGAAAAGGAGTGCGAATGTCCGACGACGCATGCTCGACGCCTCCCAATATTGACTTGACCGTTCGATCCCTGGACGAGCCACGCGGTTCGTCGCACGGTCTTGTGCTTGTTTCCACGCCAATCGGCAACCTCGGCGATGTTTCGGCGCGCGCGCGCGAGGTTTTGAGGCAGGCCGACGTCGTCCTGTGCGAAGACACGCGCCATTCCGCCCATCTCCTCTCCGCCCTGGGCATTTCCGCCCGGACCGAACCGCTGCACGATCATAACGAGGACGCGCGGATCGCGCCCGTACTGGCCCTGTTACGATCCGGGCGAACCGTCGCGCTGATTTCCGACGCGGGCACGCCACTGGTGTCCGATCCCGGCTACCGCCTGGTGCGCGCAGCGATCGCGGCGGGTTTGCCGGTCACCGCCATTCCCGGCCCGAACGCGGCCGTCACCGCTCTGGTCCTGTCCGGCCTCCCCCCCCTCCCCTTCCTGTTCCTGGGCTTTCCCCCGCCACGCTCTGCCGCCCGCCGCGCCACCTTCGGCACCTTGCGCGCGGCCGAACGCGCGGGCCTGCGCGCCACCCTGATCTGGCACGAAGCCCCGCATCGCCTGGGCGAAACCCTGTCCGACATGGCGGAGTCCTTCGGCGATCGCCCAGCGGCGGTGGCCCGCGAACTGACCAAGCATTTCGAGGAAGTGCGCCGCGCCGGACTCGCCGGCCTCGCCGCCCATTACGGGGCCAATGCCGCCCGCGGCGAAATCACCGTGCTGGTGGGCCCGCCCGAGGACAACGACGCCGAAGACCTCGACGGCGCGCTGCGTGCCGCGCTGGCCGATCACAGCGTGCGGGAGGCCGCGGCCCTGGTCACCGCCGCGACGGGCCTGCCGAAGAAAATCGTCTACGCCCGCGCGCTGGTCCTGGCGAAAGAGCGCGAGGACCAAGGCGACGGCCAAGAATAACCGCGCTGTTCGATGCACGCGCTGCCACACCCCGTCCTGGTCCGCGAAGGCGGACCATCCACGCCTTTTGCCTGTCCAACACCGTACATCGTGGATGGTCCCCCTTCGCGGACCAGGACGGGATCGTTTGGACCGATCGACTTGTTAATCTTTACGCGTCGCCTAAAGCCGCCCCCGCGCCAA
>JAYWAX010000108.1:0-6707 GCA_043782125.1 Acetobacteraceae bacterium
GCGCAGCCATGCGGCGAGATCGTCTTCGCTCATGGTGCCGTCGGCCACGGCCAGCATTGTTTGGACCGACTCCACATCCGATCCGATGAACGAAAACCCGTTGTCGAGCAGGAAAACAATCGCGAGCGTATATCCGGTACGTTTATTGCCGTCGGAGAAAGGCTGATTGCGCGCGATCCCATAGGCATAGGCCGCCGCGAGAGCCGGCGTGTCAGCAGAACTGTAGACAGCGAGATCGCGCGGTCTGCCAAGGGCGGATGGCATCGCGTTCAGATCGCGAATGCCACCAGTCCGCCGAACTCCGACAGCATGGCATCGTGGGCCGCCAATGCGACGTCCTCGCCAAGCCAGTTCCAGTTTCGATCGTCCTCCGTCATGTCGCCAGTTCTTTGAGCACGTTCCGGCGCTCGTTCATGACAAGGCGGACCAACCCCATTTGACGTTCGAAATCGGGATTGTAGGGCGTAATCCGATAGCCGTCCGGCGCGTCGGTCAGGAACAGATGGTCACCCTTCCCGATATTAAGGCGTGCCAGAACCTATTTCGGCAGAACGACGCCGGTCGAACTTCCGACGATGGTAACCTTGAGCTTTACCATAGCGACCTCCTTGGGGCTAAAATTATAACGAATATTATAATACACGATGCCCGGATGGCCAATCGAGTTATGCCGCCCCTCCGCGCGATAAGCCGGCTTTTCCCATGAAACCCCGGACCAATCGGCCCGATTATTGGGCCCCCAACGTCTGAACCCCGGAAGACCGGGCCGCCGCGACCAAGGCGCGGTCAAGCGACGCCAGCGGCAGTGTCCGGCGCAGGGCGAGCTCCAAATAAGCCGCGTCATAAACCGTCAGGCCAAACTGGTCAGCCAGTCGCAACGTCGATGCCCATGCACCGGCGTCAGTCTCGCCATCGACCAAGACCGCCATCGCGCCGAGTTCCAGGAGCGCCTTGTCTCGGAACGCGATGTCGATGCGTTTGCGCCGGATCGCCATCTGAAATCCATTGGCGACTTCCAGGCGCCAAAGGGACGGAACGACCGCGCCGTGCTCCACGACCCGATCGAGGATCACGTCGGCTTCCGGCGTGGTTTCGTCTTCAAAATACCAACTGAGTGTCAGAGAGGGATCGAGGACAAGGCTCACGGGCGGCCTTCATCGATGAGGTCCTTGATTTTCAGGCCGCCAAGCGTGACGCCTTTGCTCATCTCGCGGATACGGCGCGCGGCGATGCGCGCCGCTTCTCGATTGTGCCCACCTTTGGCTGGCACAAGGCGCGCAACCTCCTTGCCATGACGTGTGATCGTCACTTCTTCGCCGTCTTCGACCCAGTCGAGGAGTTGGCCAAATTTGTTTTTTGCCTCGAAGGCTCCGATTTCTCTCATGTGAGGCCTCTTGAGTAAGCTGGTTGGCGTCCAGACTACCGCAAGCATCCTCAAATGGCCACGCGTTTCTGGCGGTTCTCCCCGCACGATGACGGACAGGACAGGGGGAGAGCGGTCCGCCAGACGTGGCCGTAACCGATCAGCCCCAAACCCGTCCCCTTCCTTGACACCTCCCCAACCCCCCGCTACGCCGCCGCCCCACTGAGCCCCCCTTTCGACACCACGGGGGGAACCCCAGTTCGGAGCCCATTTTCATGCCGGTTCACGCCTTCATCTTCCCAGGCCAGGGCAGTCAGGCCGTCGGCATGGGCCGCGACCTCGCCGCTGCGTTCGCCGCCGCGCGCGAAGTTTTCCAGGAAGTGGACGAAACCCTCAAACAAAAGCTCTCGAAGCTGATGTTCGAGGGGCCCAGCGAGGAACTGACCCTCACCGAAAACACCCAGCCCGCGCTGATGGCGCATTCGCTCGCCGTCCTGCGGGTCCTGGAAACCGAGGGCAAGATCGACATCAAATCCCGCGCCATCGTCGCCGCCGGCCATTCCCTGGGCGAATACAGCGCCTTGTGCGCCGTCGGCGCCTTCTCCATTGCCGGGGCCGCCCGTCTGCTGAAGCTGCGGGGACAGTCCATGCAAAAGGCCGTTCCGGCGGGGGAGGGCGCCATGGCCGCCCTGTTGGGCGCCGACATGCAACAGGCCGAGGAAATCTGCGCCGAAGCCGCCTTGGCGCCCGACGGCACCAAACAATGTGTCGAGCCTGCCAACGACAATGGCGGCGGACAGGTCGTGATTTCTGGCCACAAGGCCGCGGTCGAACGGGCGATCGAGATTTCGAAAACCAAGGGCGTCCGCCGCGCGATGCTGCTGCCGGTTTCCGCCCCCTTTCATTGCGCCCTGATGGCGCCCGCCGCCGACGCGATGGCGGAAGCCTTCGAACAGTCGCCGCCGCGCGCGCCGTTCATGCCGATCGTCGCCAATGTTTCCGCAGCCAAGGAAACCGACCCCACGCGGATCGCCGGGCTGCTGGTCGAACAGGTGACGGCCACGGTCCGCTGGCGCGAATGTATCGGCGCCATGGTCGATCTCGGCGCCACCAACTTCGTCGAACTCGGCGCGGGCAAGGTGCTGTCCGGGCTGGTCAGGCGTATCTCGCCCGACTGCACGGCCGCCGCCGCCTCGACCCCGGCGGAAATCGAAGCCCTCCTTAAACTGTTATGAGTGCCGCCATGTTCCGTCTCGACGGCAAAACCGCGCTGGTCACGGGCGCGTCCGGCGGCATCGGCGCCGCGATCGCCCGTGCGCTGCACGCCCAGGGGGCGAAAGTGGTGCTGAGTGGGACGCGGGTGGAGAGATTGGAGCAGGTCGCGGCCGAACTCGGCGGCAACGCGTTCATCGCGCAGGCCGATCTGCGCGATGCGTCAGAGCCCAACGCGCTGATCGACGCGGCGGAAAAAGCCGCCGGTCCCCTGCACATCCTGGTCAACAATGCCGGCATGACCCGCGACATGCTGGCGCTGCGGATGACAGACCAGGATTGGCAGTCGGTGATGGACATCGACCTGAGCGCGCCGTTCCGCCTGTGCCGCGCGGCGCTGCGCGGCATGCTGCGGCGGCGGGCGGGACGCATTATCAATATTTCCTCCGTCGTCGGTGCGATCGGCAACGCGGGCCAGGCGAATTACGCGGCGGCCAAGGCTGGGCTGATCGGGATGACCAAATCGCTGGCACGGGAAGTGGGCTCGCGCGGGATCACCGTGAACGCCGTCGCGCCCGGATTCGTCGAAACCGCCATGACCGGCGTGCTGAACGATGCCCAAAAGACAAAACTGAACGAGCAAATTCCTTTGGGCCGGATCGGCCAGCCGGAAGACGTGGCCGGGGCCGTCGTCTATTTGTCGTCGGACGAGGCTGCCTGGGTCACCGGCGCCACGCTGCACGTCAATGGCGGGATGGCGATGTTGTAAGACCGGACGCGGGGCCAGGCCAATTGGTTGAATGAATGCTGTCGCTCCTTCTCGTCATGGTTCGGCTCGACCGGACCATCGGGAACGGCATATCCGCCTGGCCGCCGGCACGCCCGGCCGTGGTTCGCGCCTCACCCCATGGCGTGGGTGCCGCGCCCGATGGCCTGGTCGAGCCGCGCCATGACGGAGAAGGGTTCGCGGATACAATTATGCGATTGCCCAGGGCGCGGGGGCGATCTGGATTTGCCCTCGCACCGAACCATGCTAAGCGCACGAACGAATACGCGACTCGGCTGGCCGCACGGTACATGCCAACCGGGTCACCCAGACCAACCACCGATACCCGCATACAGGGAGAGTAGAGTCAGATGAGCGAAGTCGCCGATAGGATCAAACAGATCGTGGTGGAGCACCTGGGTGTCGATGAAGCCAAGGTCACGCCGGAAGCGTCGTTCATCGACGATCTGGGCGCGGACAGTCTCGACACCGTCGAACTGGTGATGGCGTTCGAAGAAGCGTTCAGCGTCGAAATCCCCGAGGACGCGGCCGAGAAGATTGCCACCGTCAAGGACGCGATCGATTATATCGAAAAGCAAAGTAAATAAGCGCCTGAGCACGGCATACGGGGAAAGGATACCAACCATGCGGCGTGTGGTTGTGACCGGGATGGGAATTGCCTGTCCTCTGGGCCTTGGCGTGGAACACGTGTGGCGGCGGATGCTGAATGGCGAATCCGGCATCACGTCGATCCAGTCTTTCGACACCAAGGACCTGCCGTGCAAGATCGCGGGCCAGGTGCCGCCGGGCAACCGCGCCAGCGGCGGCCTGGACCTGGCCGAATGGGTCCCCGTCAAGGATCAGAAAAAGATGGACCGCTTCGTCCATTTGGCTATGGCGGCCGGCGGGGAAGCGGTCGAGGATTCGGGCTGGACCCCAGAAACCGAGGACGAGCGTTGCGCCACCGGCGTGATGATCGGCTCCGGTATCGGTGGCCTGCAAACCATCTATGAAGGGTCGCTGCTGGTGGCGCAGGGGAAGGCGCGGCGCCTGTCGCCGTTCTTCATTCCGGCGGCGTTGATCAATCTCGCTTCCGGCCATTTGTCCATCAAATATGGCTTCAAAGGCCCGAACCATTCTGTCGTCACCGCCTGTGCCACCGGCGTTCACGCCATCGGCGACGCGGCCCGCCTGATTATGTGGGGCGACGCGGATGTGATGGTCGCGGGCGGTGCGGAAGCCGGGGTCTGCGAACTCGGGATCGCCGGTTTCGCGGCGTCTCGGGCGCTGTCCACCGGGTTTAACGATCGGCCGACCGAGGGCTCGCGTCCCTGGGACAAGGACCGCGACGGCTTCGTCATGGGCGAGGGCGCCGGCGTCGTCGTGCTGGAAGAATACGAGCACGCGAAAAAGCGCGGCGCGAAGATTTATGCCGAAATCGGCGGTTACGGCATGTCCGGCGACGCCTTCCACATCACCGCGCCGGCAGAGGGCCACGACGGCGCCTTCCGGTCGATGAAAGCGGCGATGAAGAACGGCGGCGTGACTCCCGCCGACATCCAGTATGTCAACGCCCACGGGACCTCCACGCCTTTGGGCGACGACCTGGAGCTTGAAGCGGTGGAGCGCCTGTTCGGTGACTCCGCCAAAGGTCTGGCGATGTCCTCTACCAAATCCGCCACGGGCCATTTGCTTGGCGCGGCCGGGGCGGTCGAGGCGATTTTCTCGATCCTCGCCATCCGCGACGCGGTCGCCCCGCCGACGTTGAACCTGGAGAACCCGAGCCGGGACAGCGCGATCGACCGGGTCGCGAAACACGCGCAACAACGGCCGATTAAGATGGCCCTTTCGAACAGTTTCGGTTTTGGCGGCACAAACGCCTCCGTCATCTTCCGCGCCGCCTCCTGAACCGGAGGAGGAGTGGGACGACGGCCCATCGTTTCTGGGCGGGCTGCTGCGTGGCCTGCTCTGGACTCTGGTGTGGTTCGCCATCCTGGGCGGCGCGACCGTTGCGGGCGGGTTCTGGCTGCGCGCCCAATGGGATAAACCCGGCCCCCTGGCGCAGGTTAAAGCCGTCATGGTGCCGCGTGGCGGAACCACCGCTGCCGCCGGTGCCTTAAAATCTGCGGGCGTGATCGAAAGCGCCACCGCGTTCGAGGCGCTGTCCTGGCTGACCATCTTCGACGGCAGCATCCGCGCCGCCGAGTTCAGCTTCCCCCCCAAAGCCACCATCGGCCAGGTGCTGACGATCCTGCGCACCGCGAAACCGGTCGAACATCGGATTACCATCGTCGAGGGCCTGACCGCCCGGCAGATCGCGGCTCTGGCCACCGCCGCCGAAGCCGCCAGCGGTCCGGTCGAGGTGCCCGCCGAAGGCGCCGTCCTGCCGCAAACCTACGCTTTCGACCGCGGCATGGCGCGCGAAGCCATCCTCGGACGCGCCAAGGCCGCCATGGACAAGGAACTCGCCACCGTCTGGGCTGGGCGCGCGCCGAACCTGCCGCTGACCTCGCCGCGCGACCTGCTGATCGTGGCCAGCATCGTGGAGCGCGAGACCGCCCGCGATCAGGAACGCCCGCATGTCGCCGCTGTCTATCTGAACCGGCTGCGGCTGGGGATGAAACTTCAGGCCGATCCGACGGTTGCCTATGGCGCCAGCGGCGGGTCCGGAGTGCTGGACCACAAGCTGAGCCGTGCCGATTTGGAGCGGGACGACCCTTATAACACCTACCGGCGCGCGGGCCTGCCACCGGGGCCGATTTGCTCGCCCGGCGTGGCCAGTCTGCGCGCGGTCAGCCGTCCGATGACCAGCGACGATCTGTATTTCGTGGCCGATGGTACAGGGGGCCATGCGTTCGCGAAGACGGTGGAGGCGCATAACCGCAATGTCGCCCGCTGGCGCGGGTTGCAGGCGCCCGAGCCCGCGCCGCAGCCGAATTCTCCGGCCGATCCCGTGGCCAATCCCGCGCCCCCCCCGCCGGCCAGTCCCGTGGGCAGTCCCGTGGCCAGACCCTCTGGCGCAGCGCGGTAATCCGTTTCCGGCCCGCGCGAGATCGGGCGCGGTCCAAACGCGGATATGGGGGCGTGGGGAAGTGGACCCAGGGGAAGTGGATTTAGGGGAAGTGGATCCCGGGGGCAACGCAATCGGTTGAACGAGGCCGCCGCGCCTGTGCCCGTCATGGCACGGCTCGACCGGGCCATCGGGAACGGCAACACCTCGGGACTGAAGGCACCGGACGGTTCCAGGCGGCGATTTCTTCGTAAATGGAGCCGCCCGTGCCGGTTCCGATGGCCCGGTCGAGCCGTGCCATGACGAAGAAGGCCCGGTCGAGCCGTGCCATGACGAAGAAGGCCCGGTCGAGCCGT
>JAYWAX010000109.1:0-2408 GCA_043782125.1 Acetobacteraceae bacterium
CTTAAACCACGTTGCGGTCGTGGCGGAATGGTAGACGCGCAAGCTTGAGGTGCTTGTGGGGGAAACCTCGTGGAAGTTCGAGTCTTCTCGACCGCACCAATCTGGTTTCCGGCCTTAAGATAAGGCCGGCCCGGGCGGGGATCGCCACTCTCGACAGAACAGCGCGCCGCGTTCAAAACTCCCCGGAGAAACGGGAGGATGGGTTATGCGCGTCGCAATCGTCGGACAACAGGATTTCGGCAAAACCACCTTGGAAGCGTTCCTGAAGCGGGGCGACGAGGTCGCAGCCGTCTTCTGCGCCCCCGAAAAAGGCCGCCCCGACCCGCTGCGACTCGCCGCCGAAGCCGCCGGAGTCAAAGTCCACCAATTCGCCAAACTGACCGACCCGGAAGCCATCGACGCAATGAAGGCCGCCAACGTCCAGATCGGCGTCATGGCCTTCGTGACCCAGTTTGTCCCGCAGGCCCTGTGCGACATCCCCACCTTCGGCACCATCCAGTTCCACCCAAGCCTGCTGCCGCTGCACCGCGGCGCCTCTTCCATGAGCTGGTCCATCATTCTGGGCCGTAAGGAAACCGGCTTCTCCATCTTCCGCCCCACCGACGGGCTGGACGAAGGGCCCGTCATCCTGATGAAATCCGTCCCCATCGAGGACGAGGACACCATGGGCATGGTGTATTTCGGCAAAATCTTCCCAATGGGCGTCGCCGCGCTCGTGGAGGCGGCCGATCTGGTCGTCTCGGGTAAAGGCCCGGCGATCGCCCAGTACGAACCGCATGCGGGGTACGAAGGGATCGTCCGGGACGCCGAATCCCGCATCAACTGGGCTTCCCACGTGGACATCACCTATAATCTGATCCGCGGCTGCAATCCCGCGCCGGGCGCCTGGACCACAATCGACGGGAAAAAACTGTTCCTGTTCGAATCCACCAAACGCATCGCCCGCACCTTTTCCGAGGTCAAAGGCAAGAAGATCGGCCAGGTCGTGGCGCAAAACGGCTCCAGCCTGGTCATCCACGGCCAGGGCGGATTCATAGAAGTACATCGCGCACGCCTCGAAGGCGGCAAAAAACTCCCCGCCGCTGAAACCGACATCCCCATCGGCACAATCCTGGGCACCTGAAACGACACGAGTCGTTGCCGAGACGCGCGCCGGACTGTAGCGTCCGGCCGCTGCCCAGACATCCGAACCGGATACCATATGCTCGCTCGTGTATTCCTGGCCGCGATGGCGACCGTCGCCATGTGGCCAGCCAACACATACGCCCTGACGGTCGTTGCCCGCGGAGAGGGCGCGCAAGCCGCCATCGCCGACGTCTACGCACAGGCCTTCACCGCCCTGACGGATATTCCGCTGCGAGTGGAGTCATGGGATGGCGGGCTCGACACGCTGCGCACCCGCGCGGCCGAGGGCGGCTGGGACGTCGTGCAGGTCGAGCCGGACGAACTCGCGGCGGGCTGCGCGGATGGAACATTCGAAAAACCGGATTGGTCGGCGATCGGCGGTAAAGACCATTATCAATCGATGGGCGCGACCGATTGCGGGGTCGGCGCCGCGGTGACCAACATGGTCCTCGCCTGGGATCGCGAGAAATTTCAGGCCGTCCCCACCTGGGCGGATTTCTGGGACGTAGCGAAAATTCCGGGCAAACGCGGGCTGGCTAAAACCGCCCGCGGCGCTTTGGAATTCGCGCTACAGGCGGACGGCGTGGCCCCCGCAGAGGTCTATAAAACGCTTGGCACCGCCGAGGGAATCGATCGCGCCTTTCGTAAATTGGATCAACTGAAACCTTACATCGTCTGGTGGCAAACGCCCGCCGAGGCCGCGAAAATCCTCGGCTCGGGCGACGTGCTGATGACCGCGATACCCAGCGGCGCCGTCGCGGCGGCGAACCGGGGCGATAAACGCAATTTCGGCGTGCAGTTCGCGGGAAGCCTGTTCGAGCCGCGGTCATGGGCGATCGTGAAAGGCTCGCAAAATCTTCGCGAGGCATCGCAGTTTCTGTATGTCGCCGGGTCGCCAGCGGTTCAGGCGCGGGTGTTTCGCGCGAATGGCGAGATCGGACTGGCGAAGGGCGTGAACGACTGGCTGCCGGCCGATCTACAGACTCTGTCGCCAACATCCCAGGCAAACGTCGCGGCCGCGCTGCGCGTGGACAACGCGTTCTGGCGCGAGAACCTGGCGAAGCTGCGGGTCCGGTTCGACGCCTGGTTGGCGCAGTAATTCGGGCGCGATAAAACGGGGGCAATAATACCAACTGGCGGAACGATTGACTCTTGGCGAGGCCCCCGCGTCATGGCACGGCTCGACCGGGCCATCCGGTGCGGTACCCCATTGCGAGAGTGGGCACGATAAACTTCGGAAGGCGCCTCTCGTTCGATCGATGTGCCGCGCCCGATGGCCCGGT
>JAYWAX010000110.1:0-6700 GCA_043782125.1 Acetobacteraceae bacterium
CCCTTCCTGGCGGTCGAGGGCCTGTCGCCAGACGGCATCGACCGGCTGCTCGACGCCGAGGATCATCCCGAACTGGATGAAATCGACCGGCTTGTCGTCGAATACGCCAAAATCGCCTGGTTGACTCCGAACCGGGTTGGCAACGACCTGTCCACCCGCCTGCGCCGTCATTTTTCCGAGGCACAGATCGTCGAACTGACGCTGCGCATCACCCTCTGCGGGTTTTTCAATCGTTTCAACGACGCTTTGGGCATCGACGAAGAAGCCGAATCCCACGCCGCGCTGGCCGCCCTGACGGCGGGCTGAAAGACGCGCCGAAACCCGCGCGCCGGGGGCGCGCGGGTTCCTGCTCCTTCGCCCAAGCCTCCACCTGGGCTCCTACCGGAGGCGGGCAAAGGCCTTGGTGAGAGACCTGGCCGGTTACGACCCCGTCTTGACCGGGGGTTTCGCGGGGGTGACGCCCGTAACGGTGCCGCCAGCGGTCGTGCCAGCAGCCGTGGTCCCATGGGCCGGTACGACCGGCACCACCGGCGTCACCGTCGCGCCCGCACCTGCCGCGGGAACCGCCGTCACCTTGGGATCGTCCGCCTTTTTCACCGGCGCCGCGGTGGTCATGCCGTGCGTCGCGCTGACGGTTCCACCGGTCGTGCCACCGGTCGTGCCAGCGGTTGTGCCAGTGGCCGTCGCGGCCGCCACCGGCTTGCCGTCCTTACCGCCGGCTGCGGCCGGATCGGCGGCATTCGCCATCATCGGAAGCAGCATGAGACCCATCGAGAAAACACCGGCGGTGGCATGGGTCAGAACGCGTTTCATGGGGAGTTCCTTTCCGCCGGGAGAGTGGTTGTTGTCCCCGGCTGAAGACGATATGACCCCCCGATCGCGGCCGGACCATGCGCGCGCGATGGCGGAATTTTGGCACGATATCGAAATCACGTGAAACTTTCGTAATGCCGGGAAAACCAAATGCAATTATCTGGCGTCCGGGTGCTCGACCTGACCCGCGTCCTCTCCGGCCCGTTTTGCACCATGCTTCTGGGCGATCTCGGCGCCGACGTGCTGAAAATCGAGGAACCGGCCGGCGATTCCATTCGCCGCCAGGGCGCCATCAAGGACGGGCTGTCCGGCTATTTCGCCCAGTACAACCGCAATAAACGCTCCATGCGCCTCGATCTGCGCCAGGCAGAGGGCAAGGACATCCTGACCCGCCTGATCCGCGAATCCGACGTTCTCGTCGAAAACTTCCGGCCCGGCGTGTTGACGCGGCTGGGCTTTTCACCAGAACGTTTGCACGAACTTCGTCCGTCTCTGGTGGTCTGCGCGATCAACGGGTTCGGCACGGAAGGACCGTATAAAGACCGGCCCGCCTTCGACTTTATCGCCCAGGCGCTCAGCGGCTTCATGAGCGTGAATGGTACCGAAGACGGCGATCCCCTGCGCTCCGGCGTCCCCATCTCCGATCTGGTCGCGGGTCTGTATGCGGCGTTGGCGATTACCGCCTCTGTCCTGCGCGCGCGCGAAACCGGGAAGGGGGAAATCGCCGAGGTCAGCCTGACCAACGGCATGGTCAGCATGCTCGCTTATATCGCCACGAATTATTTCGCCTCCGGCATCGTGCCGCCCCGAAGCGGCAACGACCATCCGATCGCCGCCCCCTATGGGTTGTTCCCCACGCGCGATGGCCGCATCGCGCTTGCCCCACCCGACGACATGTTCTTCGGCCGCCTCGCCGATGTCCTTGGCTGCCCGGAACTGAAAGACGACCCGCTTTACCGCACGCAAAGCGCCCGTGTCGCGAACCGGGAGCGGATCAATGCCATTGTCGGCGGCAAGCTGGCGGCGAATAAGACGGAATACTGGGTGAAAACGCTGAATGCCGCGGGCGTGCCAAGCGGCCCGGTGCATGGTGTCGCCGACGTGTTCGAAGACCCGCAAATCCTGGCGCAAAACATGGTCATCGATGTGGAACATCCGGGCCACGGTACCGTCCGCATGTTGGGTTTCCCGATGAAATTCGCAGACGCCGCGTGTTCCGTCCGCCGCCCAGCGCCCGATCTGGGGCAACATTCCGACGAGGTCCTGGCCGAACTTGGCTTCGACGCGTCCGCCCGCGCACGCCTGCGAGATGCCGGAATCGTCTGATTTCGCCTGACGCGCGCCGCCGCGCTATCATGGGATCCTCACCGGCGGTGCGCCGCCCAACACGTTCTGTGGAGCCATCATGTCCGAGTTGCCTGTCCTGATCGTTGGCGGCGGCGCCGTTGGCCTGACCGCGTCTTTGCTGTTGTCCAAACTGGGCATTTGTTCGCTGCTCGTCGAGCGTCATCCCGGCACCTCGATCGTGCCCAAGGCGCGCGGCATCAATGCCCGCACCATGGAGGTTTACCGCCAATACGGCGCCGAACCGGGCATCCGCGCCGCCGGTCTGGCGCCAGAGCGCACGGGTCTTATTGTCTGGACCGAGAGTCTCGCGGGTCGGGAGATCGAACGCCGCACGCCGGGCCGCGCCAATCCGAAGAACCAGTCGCTCGCGCCGGTGCCCAATTGTTTGTGCGCCCAGGACGACCTGGAACCGGTGTTACGGCGATACGCGGAGGCGGAACCGTTGGGCACGTTGCGTTTCAACGCAGAAGTTGTGAATGTCACGCAAACTGCGGATGGCGTCGAAGCAACGATCGTCGACCGGATCGACGGTAAGAGCGCGCCGGTCAAAGCCCAGTACGTCATCGCCGCCGATGGCGCGCAAAGCCCGCTGCGGAAAATGCTCGGCGTGAGCATGTTCGGTGTCGAGAATATCTATGACAGCGTCAACATTCTTTTCAACGCCGACCTTACGCCCTGGACCGCGCATCGCCCGGGTGCGCTGTATTTCGTGGAACAGCCGGAGTTGCGGGCGACGTTTCTGACGATCAACGCGACGGATCGCTGGAGTTTTCTGATCCACAGTCTAAGTCATTACGGTTACACACCAGCCGATTTCACACCCGAAAAATGCATCGAATTGATCCGCATGGGCGCGGGCGTGCCCGATCTGGCTGTAAAAATCCTTGGCGTCAGCGCCTGGGTTGCCTCCGCCCATGTCGCTGGGCAATACCGGCACGGGCGCATCTTTCTGTCCGGCGACGCGGCGCACGAAATGCCGCCGACGGGCGGGTTCGGCCTCAATACCGGGGCGCAGGATGTGCATAATCTCTGTTGGAAACTGGCGGCGGTGCTGCATGGGCAGGCTTCCGACCGCCTCCTCGATACGTATCATCCGGAACGCCAGCCTTTGGGCGTTGTTATTACCAAAACCGCGCTGGACAACTGTCTGTCGATGGGCCGGACCGCGAAACAGGAAACCGCCGTCGTCGCGCGCCCGGAATTCCTCAGCGAGCAAGGGCTGATTTTTGGCGCAGCGTATGAGTCGAGCGCGGTGATCCCCGATGGCACACCGCCCGCGGATAACCCCGATCCGATTACGCAATATTTGCCCTCGGCGCGGCCGGGTTGTCGCGCGCCGCATGTGGCGCTGCTGCGCGGGGGCGACAAAATCTCCACCGTCGATCTGTTCGGACCGCGCTTCGTCGTGCTGGCCGGGTCCCGCGGCCAGGCCTGGCGCGCGGCGGCGGCGGCTGTGTCCGGACCGTCGCGGCCGCCGCTGACCGCCTATACGATTGGCGCGGGCGGCGATCTGACCGACGCCAATGACGATTGGCATGAGACGTACGGTGTCGATCCGGAGGGCGCAGTGCTGGTGCGACCGGACGGGCAGGTCGCGTGGCGGTCGCGGTCAGGCTCGCCCGACGCCGTGGCGTCTCTGAACGCGGCACTGGACGGCGTCCTGGGGCGGGTTTGAACCGCCCGGCGGGGCAACGCCCCGGCACTTGCCTTACCTTCGCCCATTACTCCCCGCCGCGCGCTGGTCCGGCGCGCGACGGTTGGTTTTTCGTTACGAAACCGAGCCTTCGATCACGTCGCCGAACAATTCCCAGGTTTTGCCGTTCCAGCGTTCCAGTTGCATCGCCCGGATCGGATGATGGTTGGTTGGGCTGGTGTTGAGTTTGATGCCCGGCAGCAGCACCGGTACTTCCAGATTTGTCACGCTGTTCGCCTGCTTCATGATGTTCTCGCGAGAGAAATCCTGGCCGCACTGCTTCAACACCTGCAAGATGGTCTTGCACAGACCGTAGGCAACGACGTTATTGTTGTCGGTCTGATCCGCGCCCGGCATGTATTTCGTCATGAACGCGCGCCACTCGGCCATGCCGGGATCGGCGGCCCAGCGGGGATCGGACGGGTCTTTGACGAAGGCCGCGCTGACGATGCCGATGCCGTTTTCAGCGCCCGCGGGGACCATAACCGATCCCACGGAAATCGACACATTCGACATCAGAAACAACGGCTTCCACGCGAGGTCGTGAACCTTACGGATCGCCTGCGCCGAGTGTTTCGGCAACGCCGCCAACACCAGCACGTTGGCGCCAGATGCTTTCAGCGTGGTCAACTGGCTTTCGATCGTTGCGTCGGTGGCCTCATAGGTCGAGACGGTCACCAATTTGTCGAATCGGTCGCCAAGCACATCCTTCAAGCCCAGCATGTAGTCTTTGCCGAAATCGTCGTTCTGATACAGCAACGCGATTTTCGCGTCCGGTTTTTCCTTCAGGATGTATTTCGCGTAAATCTGCGCTTCCGTGCGGTAACTCGGCTGCCAGCCGATCGTATAGGGGCTGGTTTTGTAATCGCCCCATTTATCGGCGCCGGTCGCCAGGAACAAATGCGGCACCTTCTTCTGGTTCATGTACCGCACGATCGCGCTGTTGGTTGGCGTGCCCAACGTGGCGAACAGGAAGGCGACCTGATCTTCCTCGACCAGGCGGCGCGCCTGTTCCATCGTCTTCGGCGGGCTGTAGGTGTCGTCCAGCGTGATATAGGTGATTTTCCGCCCGGCGACGCCGCCTTGTTCGTTCACCATGCCGAAGAACGCCGCTTCCAGCTTCCCGAGCGTGCCATAGGTCGAAGCCGGGCCGCTGTAAGGGCTGGTGTTGCCGATCTTGATTTCGGTCGCGGTGACGCCGGGCGTATCGGCCGCCCGGGCCACGCCTGCCGGTAAAACCAGGGCCGCTGCCCCTGCCGCAATCATGCCTCTACGTTTCATTCGCCTGTGACTCCATATGTCGATCCCGCGCGTTCATGGAACGGACCGCGAGGCAAACGCAAGGCCGCATGTGCGCCCCGTTCTTCGCGCCCCGGCATGCGCGCCAAGACATGCGCGCCAAGACATGTGCGCCAAGACATGCGCAGAAAGACATGTCAGATTTCCGCGCGGAGAGAAGGAGACGCCGCCATGCAAACCCCGCTCGAATTCGGATGGTTCCTGCCGACCTCCGGCGATACCACCTGCTACGGCGATAAAGACCGGTTCATCGAACCCTCGGCCGACCTGTTCGACCGGGTCGTGCTGGCGGCAGAGGCGGCCGGTTTCGAGTATTTCCTCGTCCCCGTGGCCTCCACCTGCTGGGAGGCCTGGATCAGCAGCGCCATGGCGGTGGCGAAGACAAAGCGCATCAAGGCCCTGGTCGCGGCGCGGCCGGGCTATGTCAGCCCCGTGCAACTGGCCAAAATGGGCGCGGCCTTCGACCGCCTGTCCGGCGGACGTCTCGCGATCAACCTGATCGCGGGGCAAAGCGATGCAGAGGCACTGTCCGAAGGCATTACCCTGAGTAAGGAAGACCGTTACGCGCTGATGGACGAAGACGTCACGATCATGAAGGCGCTATGGGGCCAGAAAGGCGGCGTGACCTTCGACGGCCGGTTCCACACCCTGAAAAACGCCCATGTCGCGCCGCGCCCGGAAACCATGCCGCGCTTCTATTTGGGTGGCGGATCGATGGAGGCGTGGGAGGTCTCGGCGAAGCATTCCGACATCCATCTGTTCTGGGGCGACACGCCGGAACGGATCGCCACCAATATCGGCATCATCCGCGCCATGGCCGCGAGGCACGGACGCGAAGCGGCGATCGGCTTCGGCATGCGCCTTCAAATCCTCTGCCGCCAAACGGAAGCCGAGGCCTGGGATGCCGCGCGCGAATTGGTCCGCGATGTGTCCGACGCGCAAACGAAGTTTGTCCGCACCCATTACGCCAGCTCCGCCGCCAACCGCCGAGTACAGGAACTGGCGCGCGACCATGGCGAACGGATCGGGCCGCATCTGTGGACCGGCCTTACCCGCGTGCGGCCCGGCGCGGGGATCGTGATCGTCGGCAACCCAGGTCAATGCGCCGCGACACTGCAACAATTCATCGGCCTGGGCTGCACGTCCTTCTGTCTCTCTGGATATACGCACGACGAGGAAGCCATGCGGTTCGCGAAGTGGGTTCGTCCGATCCTGGAGGAAAACAATCGCGGCCGGATGCTCGCCGCCTGAGGGGCGGGGGAGGGGCAGGGGAGGGGTTAGCCTGTCATGCGGCCCGCACCCCCTCGATGAAGCGTCCGACCGCCGTCGATAGTCCCGCCGCCTGCCGCGACAGGGCACCGGATGCGCCGAGCACCTGCGCCGCCGCCGCGCCCGCGTCGTTCGCCGCCTGACTGACATCGGCGATATTGCTGGTGACATCTTGCGCGCCCAATGCCGCCTGCTGGACGGATCGGGCGATTTCCTGAGTCGCCGCGCCCTGCTGTTCCACCGCCGCGGCGATCCCGGCCGCGATACGGCTGACATCGG
>JAYWAX010000111.1:0-2407 GCA_043782125.1 Acetobacteraceae bacterium
GTGCTGGTCGAGGGCGGGCTGGCCTGGGCCGCCGCGCTGGGCTGGCGGATGGACCGGCAATGGAAAAAACTGAAGCGGGAACTGCCGCATTTGAAGCGCGCTCCGTCGGAATATATCCGGACGAATGTGTGGTTCACCACACAGCCGATCGAGGAACCGGAACCGCGCATCCACATGGCCGAGGTGCTGGACTGGATCGGCTGGGACCGCATCCTGTTCGCCACCGACTATCCGCACTGGGACTATGACGATCCCGCGCGGGCGCTGCCCTTCGCGATGACGGAGACGCAAAGGCGGGGGATTTTCATGGAGAACGCGAAGCGGGTGTACCGGGTCTGATCGCGGTTGCCGCCGATGCGATATGCCAACGGACCTTGACCGATCGCCCAGGCCGCCTTTCCCATGCCAGGGCGTAGCGGTCGCACCGACGCGAAAGGGTTCACCACGAAGGGCACGGAGAACCACGGAGCGGCACGGAGAAGAAAGACCGGCGCTGCGTGCGGCATTGGTTCCGGCCGGTGTCTGGTCCCCGGGCTCCATTAAAAAATCTCCGTGCCGCTCCGTGGTTCTCCGTGCCCTTCGTGGTGAAATCTTTCGCGTCCCGTCCGCCACTCCGTCAGAGCCCGTTTGACCTTATATTATTTGGCTCCATAAGAAAAAAGACCTCCTTCTTTGCGCCTTCGTGTCTTTGTGGTGAAATTCCTGGATGCTTCGGGGTCCGGAACGCCCGTTCAGGGGACCGTGACCGTGCAAGGTATGATGAATACACCACAAAGACACGAAGACACGAAGAAGACCCGGAAATATCCGGGCTCCTGAAGTAAAAATTCTGTCAAACAGGCTCTCAGTGTGAAGCCGCCCACCGTCCTGCTTCGCGCGTCCTGACCGTGACCGGGCACGCAGCATCCCCTTGGCGTGCGTCCCGCGCGTCCAGGCGGGCGCGAACGGCCTCCAGCACCGGGCCGCGCAAGACCAGCGGCGCGCAGCCGCGAGTCTCCCAGGTCCGCGCGGCGAAGTCGGGATACAAGGCGATGACGGCGCCGCCCGCGAAGCCGGCCCGCCCGCCCGTGTCGAGATAGCTTTCCGCCGGCAGCCCCTCGGCCAGCACCACGTCGTGGCAATCCAGTTCGATGTGGTGATACTCGACCTCCGCCACCGCCACCCGGGCGATGGTCGTGCCGTTCTACAAACATTTGGCGGGGATCAGCACGCCGTCGGCGAACAGCGCATGGTCGGGCGAGACGAACAGGTCGCGCCGGGGCAGGCCGTCGCCGAACGCCCCCGCCGCGATCCGCACCGGCCACACCGCTTCGGGATTCGGGTGGCGATCACAGGCGACGCGGCGGTGTCCCGTCCAGACCACCGGCCTCGCCTCGCCCGACACGGTCAGCACGCGGTCGCCCGCGGCGAGCGTCTCGACCGGACGCTCGCCGTCCGGGGTGGCGATCCGCGTGCCGCGCGCGTAGCAGGCGACCACGAAGCCGCTGTTGGTGATCTCGAACACCGTGCCCTTGCTGTTCACGCCACCGCCATTGGTCGTGCCGAACAAATTGCCGGTGGAGTCGGCGATCAGGCCGGCGAACGGATTTGCGCCGCTGGTCGTGTCGAAACTGACCAGGGTGGTGGGGGTGGAAGCATAGCCATTGGCGGTCTTCACGACCTCGAACACCGTGCCGGCGTTGTTCGTGCCGCCGATGTTGGTCGTGCCGAACAGGTTGCCGGCGGCGTCGGCGAGCAGGCCGGCAATCGGAAAGGCGCCGTTGGTCGTGTTGAAACTGACCAGCGTGGTGGGTGTCGTGGCGTAGCCGGTGGCGGTTTTCGCGATCTCGAACACCGTGCCAACGCTGTTCGCGCCGCCGCCCTGGGTCGTGCCGAACAGGTTGCCGGCGGCGTCGGCGATCAGGCTGTCGCGAACGGATTGGATCCGTTGGTCGTGTTGAAGCTGACCAGGACTGACAAAAGGGGCATGTCGTTTCTTCCACCAAAGGTTGACGAACGCGGTTGTCTCGCCCGATGGTCGATGCGACGACCCGGCCTGTGCCCCGCTTTTCAGGGATGAAGGTTTACCAGAAGGTAACTGGCCTAGGAAGGCCTCACGAATCAGGCCTGGGGGTCATCTCCTGTACCGAAAAACGCCGTCGAAGGCCACTCCAACTCGACCACAGGCCCAATTCGTGAGGCCTGCCTGGGCGGTTACACCAAAAGACCATAAAGGACACACGAAATGTGTCAATAATCACGGGGAATCCGTAGACGCCCGTCCTGATGCGGTGTTCACGGACCGCCGCCGCTCCGCCACTTTCCCTCCCGCGCGGGGTGGATGTCCGGAAGGGTCTCTCCGCGCGCCGTCACCCCGGGAACAGCGAATACCTCCATCACGCACGCGGGTATCCCCCCTTCGTCTCCC
>JAYWAX010000112.1:0-6692 GCA_043782125.1 Acetobacteraceae bacterium
GGGATCTTCTTTTGGCCATGGATGGCCGACCGGGTCGGACGGCGCAGCCTGCTGGCGATCAACATCGCATTGTTCTCGCTGATGATGCCGGTCGTCGCGCTGTGTACCACCTTCGCCGCCTTTGTCGCGGCACGCAGCGTCGTCGCCTTCGCCCTGAACGGCGAATGGGCGCTCGGATCGATGCTCGTCGCCGAAACCTGGCCTGCGCGCCTGCGCGGCCGAGTCATCGGCATCAACCGCGGCACGTGGTGTTTCGGTGCTGCCCTGGCCGGGGCCATCGCCACCTGGGTCATCGCCGATTACGGCTGGCGCATCGCCTTCGTCATCCCCGCCGCGGTCGCGCTGATCGCCATCTATGTCCGCGCGAAATGCCCGGAATCGCCCTATTGGGTCCGCCTTCAGGACCGCAAACAACGCGTCCGCGACGCCCATGCCACCGGGGCGACGCTGTCCGCCGACGACCAGTCCTGGCTGGAAAAAACGAGAAAAATCCCGCTGCGGCAAATCTTCCTGCCCGACATGATCCGCAACACCGCCGTCGCAACCTTCGTCGCCTGCTGTTCCACCATCATCTACGGCACCGTCGGCGGCTGGATGCCGCTTTATTTGTCCAAGGAACGCGGCTGGTCCACCGCGCAGTTCGGCACGTTCTATATATTCTGGGGCCTGGTCGGATTCCTTGGCCTGCTCGCCGCCGGCTTTATCTCCGACCGTTACGGCCGCAAACCCGCCTTCTATATCATGCTGACCGAGGGCGCGGTCTTCATCACCCTGTGGATTTTCGCCGAAAGCAACACCGCTTTGTGGGTCTACGGCCTGCTTTGGAGCATCGGTTTCCTCGGCTTCTGGGCTGTCACGACCACCCTGACTGCCGAAATCTACCCCACCCGCATTCGCGGTGTCGGCAATGGTTTCACCTGGGCTGTCGCCTGGTTCGTCGGTTTCGTCCTGTGGCCCTTCGTGACCGTCTGGCTGACCGAACGAACCGGGTCCTTCTCCGCGTCGTTTCTGGCGGTTCCGATCGCGATGGCCTTCATGGGACTGGGCATTTGGCGGTTCACGCCGGACCATGTCGGCAAGGAACTGGATACGATCGGCACGTAATTCCAAACATCCGGACGATTGATCCATCGCGACGTCTTCCCCACATCGTGGCACGCCTCCGGGCGGGCCATGACGTGGGGAAAAGGCCTCGCCAAAAGTCAATCGTCCGCCCCCCGCTCAGTCCGGCACCTGAACCCAACAGGCACCGTTATGCATCGCCTTCCCGTCACGTAGATTACGGATCTTCCGATATACGAACCCGCTGCCGATCTTCGCCGATGCTTCGAACCGTGGATCGAACCCCTCGCCCTTCGCGGGACCCGAATTGCCGTTCAGCGTCACGACCCGTCCATCGTCCAGAACCTCCTCGACAAGGCCGACGTGATCGTTGAAACGCGGCAAATAAAACAAATCTCCCGCCTGAGGCGCGTATTGTCCCCCCTTGACGGTGAAGGCATCGAACACGCCCCAATACGAATGATTTCCCGATGAATTCCCCGGCCCGGTCGCGCCATCGACCGTGGCGAGGAAACGCCCCACCGCGAAATTCTTCGGCGGCGCCGAACCAACAGCCGGCATCGGGGCCAGGCACGACTGTTCCAGCACCCACATGACGAAATACGTACACCAGGAAATCGTTAGCGCACCGCTTTTCGTGTAAACCATCCCGGTGGCGGACTTGAAATACTCCAGAATCCGGCTCTCGTTCTGCTTCCAGTTCACGCCCTCCTCGCCGGACGCGAACGCAACGATACTGTCTCGGTAGGCCATGGGATCCTCCCGCTGGTTATGTGCCTACCGTAACAGATCGCGTCTGGCATCGAAACCGTTTTTTGGTAATTCTCCGGACATGAGATTGCGCTGCCACGCCGCACCCATAACCGCCTCAGAACGTGAACATCGGCCGCTCCGGCTCCCGCCCCAACAAAATCTGCCCAACCGTTTCGAAATGCGCCGGGTGCCCCTGGATCTGCTGCGTCACCGTATGGATATCCCGAAACCGCCGCTCAAACGGCCGGTTGTCGAAAATCGCCAGTGCCCCGGCCGCGGCGTACAACTGCGCCACCGCCTCCCGCGCCGATTGAATCGCCCAGGTGGAGGCCATGCGGATGGCGACGAGCTGGTCCTGAGTGACGGAGCGGGTTTTCTGGACATGGTCCCAGGTCTCCGCCACCGAACTCAGCAAGAACACCCGGGCCGAGCGCAGCCGCGCCTCATTTTGCGCCACCGTGGACTGCATCGTGTGACTATCGCCCCGCGCCCGGCTGGCGCCCCGGGGAATTGTTTCCTTCACGTCGCGCACGAAGGAATCAATAACGGCGCGCGCGATCCCCAACGCGATCCCCGCGAACGACGACGCGTACAACATGCTTGGCGAAAACACATAAAGATCGCCATGCACAAGCGGCTTCACCACGGGATCGCGCGCCAGCGAATACGCTTCCGGCACGAAAACATCCTCGATGTCGTAACTATCGCTGCCCGTCCCGCGCAGCCCCATCACCTGCCAGGTGTCGCGCACCGTCACGCTGCCTTTGGGCATGAACATCGTGTAGGTGACCGGCTTCCCGTTCGACCCCAGACGCTTCGACCCGTCCCGCTCAATCACCGGCACATGCGCGCCCAACCAACTCGCGAGCCGGCTCCCGCTCGCAAAATCGAATGTCCCCCGCACCCGGAACCCCCCATCCACCACCTGGGCCGTCCCCGGTCCCGGCCCCCAGGCGAGAATCCCCGTCTCCGGCCCGAAGATGTCCTCGACCACGGCGGGCGCCAGAAACGCCGAGGTAATGCCGCAAATATTCGTCTGCCCCAAACACCAGGCGGTGCTGGCGTCGTGGCGCGCCACTTCTTCGATACACTGCACCAACGATGGCGGATCCAGTTCCGCCCCGCCGTACTCGACGGGCTGCACCAGCCGGAACAATCCTTGCGCGCGGATGGCGGCGAACAAGGATTTCGGCAAATCGCGGTCCCGCTCGATCTGGTTCGCCGCAGCATCGATCGCCGGTCCCAGGGCGCGGATGCGGCCCAGATAATCGGCGCCCTTTTCACTGAGATACGTCATGGCGGCCTCGCTTTCATCGGATGGTTTTGGGCTTGTTCCGTGGCGCCGTCAGGGCGATTTTTCGATCCGGGAGACCCAGACCAGGCGTGACAAACGCAGCAGGTTCTCCGGCGTCACCTGGCGCAACCGCACCCGGTTCACGGTCTTGTCGCGGCCCGCAAAAACGCCGTAACGGCGCATGCGTTCGTTGTGGAAATTCTCCGGCGTGAAATCCAGCACGACGATGACATTCGACGGGCCGGCGGAATCCCGCAGCGCCGGGTCCAACCGGCCACCGGCGGTGGCGATCCCCACCAAATCCTGGCCAAACAGGATCAAGGCGATCAGAAACGCCCCGATGGCCATGCGGATGCGCGCGCCTCGCATCGTCTCAGCGCCCCCGCGCTTCGGTCACGAGGCCCCAGCGCCGGACGGTCCGGTGCTCGATCGGTACCAACAGCCAACGATCCATCGCCAGAGCGATCGCCCCGATGGTCAGGCAGCCCGCGACAATGATGTCGGCGCGGTGATACTCGGCGCCGCTGAAGATCATGTGGCCCAGTCCGGTATTTGCGCCAACCAACTCCGCCGCGATCAGGGCGCGCCAGCCGAAACCGAGGCCGGAACGAATGCCGGTCAATATGTAAGGCAGAGCGCCAGGCAAGGTGACACTCCGAATGGTCTCCCAGCGATTGGCACCCAGGGTGCGGACACTGAGTTCCAGGACTTCGGGCACAAGTTGCACACCCAGAACGGTATTCTGAAACACGATGAAGAACACGGTATTCCAAATAAGAAATGTTGCCAGCGCGGAGCCGACACCCAGCCAGCCGATGACCAAAGGCAGCCAGACAATGCCAGAAATGGCGTTGAAAAAGGTGACCAGCGGATTGAAGAACTCGGCGGTCGGACGGTGCAGTCCCGCGACGAATCCCGCCGCCACGCCGGTGGCGATGCCAAGCGCGGCGCCCCCCAAAAGCCGGGCAAGACTTGCGGCAATATCGGTCGGAAGCAGACCGTTCCAGACCTGTTCCAGAAAGATCGACACGACGGCGGCGACAGAGGGAATGACCGAAGGCGGCGGCCGTTCGATCCACCAGTAAATCGACCAGACGGCCAACAGCGCCACAGCCGGTGCCGCCGGCAAAACCCGCCACAGCACCCGTTCCTGGGCCTGGTTCATCGGCGCAACACTCCCCAGCGCGCGAGAGTCATCGACTCGACAGGCTGCACCAGCAACCGATCGACGACGATATACAACACGCCGATCGCGATCATTCCGACCATAATGCGATCGATCTGGTTGAACGTGCGGGCGCCAAAGATCAGATCGCCAAGGCCACCCTGGCGCACGAGCATTTCCGCCGCGATCAGCGCGCGCCAGCCGTACCCCATGCCCAGTCGCAGTCCGACGACGATGCTTGGTAACGCGCCCGGAAAATACACGCCGGTCACGATACGAAATTGGCTGGCGCCCAGAGACCGCAGCGCAAGCACGTAATTTTCCGGAATCGCCCGCACGCCGGTCATGGTGTTGAACACGATCGGAACGATCAGCGTATAAATCACGATCAGCAACGTCGTCGCATTGGTGAACCCGCACCACAGGATCGCCAGCGGCAGCCAGGCGATACCCGAAATACCCTGAAGAAACCGCATGGTTCCTTCCAACGCGCGGGCCGCGTAACGATTTGTGCCGACGGCAAAGCCCAAAGGCACGCCGATCGCGAAAGAAATCGCTGCCGCGAATCCGATCATTTGCAGGCTGTTACTGGCATATTCTGCCAAAACGCCGTGCGTCGCCAGGTACACGAACGCCGTCCAGACCTGCGGCGGCGAGGCCAGCAGCGTGGTGGACACGTCCGCGCCGTCCTTGATCCCCCACCACAGGGCGATCGCCGCGGCGAAGGGAATCGGGATGCGTAACGCCCGCAACGAACGGGCGGAGATCATCGCGCGACCCGCTCTGCATGCACCAAATGCATGACCTGCTCCGAAATATTCCGCATTTCCGGATCCGCCGTAAAACTGTCCCAGTCGCGCCCGCCATGATTGTGCCGCGGCACGTCCAGCACCGCCTTGATCGTGCCAGGCCGTTTCGTCATCACCAGCACCCGGTCGGCGAGGAACACCGCTTCCTCCACGCTATGGGTGATGAAGAACACAGTTTTTCCGGTCGTCGCGCAAAGGCGCCCCAGTTCCTCTTGCAAGGTCAGTCGCGTCATCGCGTCCACGGCGGCGAAGGGTTCGTCCATCAGAATGATTTCGGGATCGGCGGCCCATGTCCGGGCGACCGCGACGCGCTGGCGCATGCCGCCGGACAGTTCATGCGGGTAACGATCCTCGAACCCCGCGAGCCCCATCAAATCCACCAGGCGAGCGACCGTGCGCTCGCGCTCGGCCTTGGGTGCGCGGGCGATTTCCAGCCCGTGCGCGATGTTCCGGCGCACCGTGCGCCACGGCAGAATCGCCAGTTCCTGGAAGACGACGCCGCGTTCCCGGCCCGGTCCTTTCACGGGTTTACCGTCGCACAGGATCGATCCTTCCGATGGCGCGATGAACCCGGCGATCGCTTTCAACAATGTCGTCTTTCCGCAACCGCTCGGGCCGACCAGCGTCACGAACTCGCCTTCCCGGATCGCCAGGTCGATGGTGCCGGTGGCTTGCACCGGCCCATCCTCCGTCTGAAAAAAATGCCGGAAACCAGAGACGGAAATTTTGTCCAATGCCATGGCGCTCAGTCCAACTTGCCTTTGCAGTCCTCGATCTTCATGGGAAGCGGCGGCAGGCCGGCGAACAGATCGGCGTGTTTGGCCAGCACTTTTTCATAGATGCTCAGGTCGTAATAATCCGACGCCAAGAAGGGGCGGTCCATTTTGATCTGGCCCAGACGGACCATGCCGTTGCCGCTGCGGATGCTGCCCTCGATGACGCAGACGGACACGCGGGGGTCCCAGACCAAGGCCCGCAAACCCTCCGTCGCGTCGGTCAGGTTCAGCCCGTCGAGATAACGTGCGTCGATTTCCGCCGTTTCCTTCGGGTTTTCGCGAATGAATTTGGCGGCCATGGCGATGCCGACAGCGAATTTCTCCACCGTTGCGGGGTTGGCTTTCAGATAATCCTCGCGCACCACGACGCCGACATTGTCGGACAGCAGACCTTCCTCGCCCCGGCTCACGATCGCCACATTGGCGCCGAGTTCGCGAATGAGCTGCGAACCATAGGGCTCCCACGTCACGGTGGCGTCCACCAGGCCTTGTTTCAGCGCCACCGGCATGTCTTCCACCAGCATGCTGACGATCTGGACTTTGGCGATATCGATGTTATATTTCCGGAACCACTGCTTCATGTAATATTCGTTGGTCCCGGCGGTGTAACCGAGCTTTTTTCCCAGTATGGACGCCCGGTTGGCGGGGTCGATGCCTTTGTCGCGGCGGCCGATAATGGAATATGCGCTGGCTTTCCCCATGTAATCGGGGGCGTTGTAATAAGGCAGCACGCCGATCAACTTATCGCCGCCCGCCCGCGCCACCGACAACGTTCCGCTGATCGCCACATGACCGAACTGGGTTTCCCCCGCCTGTAAGGCCTGCACGACATT
>JAYWAX010000113.1:0-6688 GCA_043782125.1 Acetobacteraceae bacterium
CGTATTTACGCGGTCGTGGATTGAATGAGGGGCGCCCCGTCCCTGGGGCGCCCCCGGTGGCCGGACCCGAAGGTCAGAACACCTGTTCGCCGTGCAGGACGATATCCAGTCCTTCCCGTTCCTCTTCCTCGTTGACCCGCAGGCCGACGAGCAGCTTGACCACCATCAGCAGCACGAAGGTCATCACGCCGCTGTAAACGATTGTCGCACCGACTCCCTGGCACTGCAAAATGAACTGCGCCATCCCTCCTGGGCTGCCATCCGGCGACGCGTCGGTCGCGGACAACGGGGCGAAGGAGAACACGCCCGTCAGCAAGGCGCCAACGATGCCGCCAATCCCATGCACGCCGAAAGCGTCCAGGCTGTCGTCGTAACCCAGCATGTGTTTCAGGCTGGTCGCGGCCCAGAAGCAGATCACGCCCGCGGCCAGGCCGATGACGATGGAGGCACCCGGCAGCACGAACCCGGAGGCCGGGGTGATGGCGACCAGACCGGCCACCGCGCCGGACACAGCGCCCAGAACCGAGGGTTTGCCCTTGGTAATCCACTCCGCGAACATCCAGCCCAGAGCTGCCGTCGCCGTGGCGATCTGCGTCACGGCCATCGCCATGCCGGCGCGTCCATTGGCACCCACCGCAGAGCCCGCGTTGAAGCCGAACCAGCCAACCCAAAGCAGCGAGGCGCCGATCACGGCATAGCCCAGGTTGTAGGGGGCCATGTTGGACTTGCCGTAGTCGAGACGTTTGCCAAGAACCAGGGCGCAGACCAGGCCCGCGACGCCGGCGTTGATATGGACGACGGTGCCACCGGCGAAGTCGAGGATGCCCGCCTGAGAAGCCCAGCCGGACGGCGCCCAGACCCAATGCGCGATGGGCGCGTATACGATCAGCGACCACAGCGCCATGAACAGGCACATCGCGGAAAATTTCATCCGGTCCGCGAAGGCGCCCGCGATCAGCGCGGGGGTGATGATCGCGAAGGTCATCTGATACATCATGTAGACAGTTTCGGGGATCGTCGTGACCAAAGGCGCGACGTCCTTGATCTTCGGATCCAGCACGAAGGCCTGTGTTTCCGCGCCTTTCACGATGTGATCCGCGATCCCGTGCAGCAGCAGCCGGGAGAAGTCGCCCATATAGGCGCCACCGTTGGTGAAGGCGATACTATAGCCAGCGACCATCCACACCAGCGTCACGATGGCGCAAATCGCGAACGACTGCATCATCGTCGCCAGCAGGTTCTTTTTACGTACCATGCCTGCGTAAAACAGCGCGAGTCCGGGAATGGTCATCATCAGCACCAGCGCGGTGCTGGTCAGCATCCACGCGGTATCGCCGGTGTCGATCTTCGGCGGCGCGTCGTCGGCAAAGGCCGGGCCGGCCAGCAACATAGCTGCCGTCAGGGCGGTTAGCCCCCAGCTTAAACGGGGTCTTGTCATCGTATCGGTTTCCCTTGTTTTTTCTGTCTCACCCGGCGTCGTTCGGAACGGTTCCGATCAGAGCGCGGAGCCGTCGGTTTCGCCAGTGCGGATGCGCATCGCCCGTTCCACGTCCATCACGAAAATCTTGCCATCGCCGATTTTGCCGGTGTTGGCGGCCTTGGCGATCGCCTCGATCACGCCGTCGGCCAAATCGTCGCCGACCACGACCTCGATTTTCACTTTGGGCAGGAAGCTGACGTGGTATTCCGCGCCGCGGTAGATTTCGGTTTGCCCTTTCTGGCGGCCGAATCCCTTGACTTCGGAAACGGTGAGCCCCTGGACCCCGAGCGGTGTCAGCGCTTCGCGGACTTCGTCGAGCTTGAAGGGTTTGATAATCGCCATGATCAGTTTCATGATCTCACGCCCCGATTGGTTAAGGTTTGCATCGCCTGTCTCCTTGCCGCCGCCCGGTGGATGGACGGATTGAGGTTTGTCATTCAAGAACCGTGCCAGGCGCGAGGGTCGCGCGATTTCCGGGCCTGTCGGCGCGCCGCGGGCGGCATAAGGCGGGATGTCGTAGGCCGCATGCCTATATTCCGTACAAACTGGGGTGAGATTTGGTCAGAATCGCGGAAAATACCGCCCATCGCCGGTTTCTTCCCGCGACGGGCGGTGGGCGGGAGATTGTTTTTGACGGACAATATTCTCAGGCGGTGGCGCGTGTCCCGCGTGGTTCATTGGCCCGGCACAGGCAGCAGCGGATCAGATACTGCTTAACGAACGAGCATATGCACCGCGAAGGCCCCCGCACGGTTGGGTAACAAAGGGTATCAAGCGGCTGGAACCATTGGTAGACTTGCGTCGATAAGAACCCTGGGGGAACCGGATCATGCGGCGGCCGTTGACTTTGCTCGCTCGCGCGTTAGGCGCGACGCCAGCCCGCGCGCTTTGCGCGACTCTGGTCCACGTTGCAGTTTTCGCGACGGGATTGGCGATCGTGGGGCCCGCCCATGGGCAAAAGCACGGCGGCACGATGATCATGTCGCACATCGACAGCCCGCCAAGCCCGTCGATTCACGAGGAGGCGACGGTGTCGGTGGTGGTGCCATTCATGCCGTTGTTCAATAATCTGATCGTCTTCGACCAGCACAAGGAACAGAACAGTCCCGATACGATCGTCCCAGACCTCGCGACGGCATGGCGCTGGGACGACAGCCAGGTCAATCTGACCTTCACCCTGCGCGACGGCGTGACCTGGCACGACGGGAAGCCTTTTACCTCGGCGGACGTCAAATGCACCTGGGATATGGTTTCGGGGCTGACGCCGGGCAAATTGCGCAAAAGCCCGCGGCTGGAATGGTTCGCCAATTTGCGGGAAATCACGGTGAACGGCGACCGCGAGGTGACGTTCCATCTGAAGCGGCCGCAGCCGAGTATTCTGATGATGCTGGCGTCGGGATACTCGCCGGTTTACCCGTGCCACGTGCCGGCCGCGACGATGCGGACGAAACCGATCGGGACCGGGCCGTTCAAATTCGTCGAATACCGGATGAACGAGATCGTCAAGGTGGAGCGGAACCCGAATTACTGGAAGCCGGGTTTGCCTTACCTGGACGGGATCGAAACGCGGATCATTCCCAACCGCGCCACGCGCAATCTGGGGTTTGTCGCCGGGAAATTCGACCTGACCTTTCCCACCGACGTCACCGTCACGGGCGTCAAGGATTTCAAGGAACAGGTGCCCGCCGCACAGTGTAAGTCGCGCGTGATCGGCAACAGCAATCTGATTATCAACCGCGAGGCCCCGCCGTTCGACAATCCCGACATGCGCATGGCGCTGAATCTGGCGTTGGATCGCGCGGCGTTTAATGCCTTGATGAATGGCGGCGCGCCCGGGATCGGGGCGAGCATGCTGCCGCCTCCGGCTGGTTTGTGGGGCGTGCCGCCGGAGATGCTGGCGGCGTTTCCCGGCTATGGGCCAGATGTCGCCGCCAACCGGGAACAGGCGCGCGCGCTGATGCGCAAGGCGGGTTATGGGCCGGAGAAGCGGTTGGCGCTGAAGATTTTTACGCGGGATACCGCGACCTTCAAGGAACCCGCGCTGATCCTCGCCGATCATCTGAAAGAGATTTATATCGACGCGCAACTGGATATCGCCGACACGCCGATGTTTTATAACCGGGTATTTCGCAAGGATTACCAGGTCGGGATGAACGCGACGGGCGTGTCGCTCGACGATCCGGATCAGGTGTTGTTCGAGACCTATAGCTGCGGCTCGCTGCGCAATTACACCCATTACTGCAACCGGGAGCTGGAGACGCTGTTCGACCAGCAGTCGCGGGAGGCGGATATGGACAAACGGCGGCGCATGGTCTGGGATATCGAGCGGCGCCTGGCCGCCGACGTGGCGCGGCCGGTCACCTATCATGCGTATCAGGCGGGGTGCTGGCAGCCATGGGTGAAGAACTACTCGATCATGGTCAACAGCATTTATAACGGCTGGCGGTTCGAGGATGTGTGGCTGGATAAGTGACCGGTCTCACCCTACATTCGTCCGGTAAACATGGAGACAGCAGGATGGCGCGCTTTTTTGGATTGGGCGGGACCCAGACCGAGGAGGTCTTTCAGGTCCAGAAGACCGAGGACGAGTGGAAGCAACGCCTCGATCCGCAACAATACGCGGTGCTGCGCAAGCACGGCACGGAACGCGCAGGCACCAGCCCGTTGAACGCGGAAAAGCGCGCGGGCGTTTTCGTTTGCGCGGGTTGCGACAAGGATTTGTTCGACGCGGGCACGAAATTCGAAAGCGGCACGGGCTGGCCGAGTTTCTGGGAACCGTTGGAAGGCGCCGTTGCCACCACCGAGGATCGCACGTTCTTCATGACTCGCGTCGAGGTGCACTGCGCCGATTGCGGCGGGCATTTGGGGCATGTTTTCCCGGATGGACCCAGGCCGACCGGGCAACGTTATTGCATGAACGGCGTGTCGATGAAGTTTAAGCCGGTCTAAATCGTTTCAACGCTCGCCGGTCCAGGGTCACGCCAAGGCCCGGACCGGCGGGGACGTCCAGCACGCCGTTCGCATAACGGATCGGGGTTTCGAAAATCTCGTTTTGCAGGGCGTTGTGGCCGACGTCGTATTCCAGCAACGGCGGGTACGGCACGTGTTCGTTGTGCGGGTAAGACGGGAGCGCGGCGAGGAAGTGCAGCGCTGCGGCCAATCCAATGCCGGTACCCCAGACATGCGGAGAAATCCGCAGATGTTCCGCTGCGCAAAGGGCACCAATGGTGCGGGCGGCCGCGAAACCACCGCACAAGGTCAGGTCCGGTTGCAGCACCGAGACGAGGCGGTTGTCGATCAAACGCCGAAAGTCGAAGACTCCGTAATGGGACTCGCCCGCCGCGAGACGGATCGGTGCGCGCGCGGCGAGGCGTTGGTAGCCGGCCCAGTCCTGGGGGGCGAGGGGCTCTTCGTACCAATGGATGTCGTGGGGTGCAGCCAGGCGCATGCTGTCGAGAACACTGTCCTCGGTGTAATTGCCGTTGGTATCGACGGTCAGCAGCGGGTCGGGACCGACAATCCGGCGCGCGAGGTGGACCCTTCGGGCGTCTTCCCTGGGCTCGCGTCCGATTTTGATCTTGAACGCGCCAAAACCTTTGCCGGTGCAGGCTTCCAGTTGCGTGGCCAGAGCGCGGTCCTGGTCGTCGCCTGCGGTGAAATAGCCGCCACTGGCGTAAACCGGGATTTGTTCGCGCAGGCGTCCGCCGATCAGATCGGCCACCGATAAATTGAGCATTTTGCCGATCGCGTCGTGCGCCGCAATGTCGATGCCGCCCATCAGCGCAACAAACTGGTTCTGGGTGCCCGCATGGTACAGCGCGGCGAGAACGCGTTGCGCGGCGCCCTGCTGCGCGAAGACGCTCTGTCCGATGTAGAAGGGTTTGATGACATCGAGGCAGGCGCTGGTGACTCCGGGGGGACCCCAGGCCTCGCCGATGCCTTCGATGCCGTCTTCGGTGTGCAAGAGGATCAGGCTGCCACCTCTGGTGTGCGCGAGGCCCCGCGCCGAGCCGTAAGGAACGGCGGGGGCGAAGGCGAGGGGGACGGCCTCAATATCGCGAATTTTGCTCATGGCGCTATCCGTTCGCTTAACGATATGAGTTGCGGATGCGTCAGGTGTTCGAACAGCACGCCGGCGGGAATTTCCGCCGTACCCGCTTCGGGCGGGGCGATTTCGCGGGCGCCGGAGATGAGGAGGGCCGCGCCTTCGCCCGGTGCCGGTGCGTCGGTCACGATGCGGATGCGGTGTTTCTTGCGTCCGGCGATCGTGGTGCCGATGAAGCCGAAGCGCGGGGCTGCATTGGAAAGATGGCTCGGCGAGAGGTCTGCGACGACCTGGCCGAGATGCTTTGTCAGGGTCATGGCTATGGCCTCCGAGAGGTCTTTACGATGCCTCTGCCTTGGCCGTTTGTCGAGATCGCGGTTGAGTCCCAGTTTACCTGGCCGCCAGAATTGTTATCTTCGCGCGTTACGATCCTGGCGGTTTGCTCGGGTCAGCTTCGAACGCGGCGATGGACCGGTCTTGACCGATCGAGCCAGCCCGTGGCGGTTTGACAACGGTCATCGAGTCGGCAGCCTCGCCCGCCGGTCCTTATCCCGATACTCCGACGGGGTTGAACCCGGATGCGTCCAAAGGCAATTGCCGCCGGACCCGGATCGGTGTCTGTTTGGCGCGGCGAAAAGACAGGAAGGAAACAGATCGTGAGCCAAGAAGCGGCATCGTATCCCGGCGGCGGCCCGTCGCGCTGGGACTCAACGTCACCCATTCGTTATCCGGACCCCGGCATCGTCGTGCTCGACCCGAGGTTTCAGCACATGGCTCTGGGCCACGCGGCAATCGAGCGGGTCGCGACCGGGTTTCGTTTCACGGAAGGGCCGGCGTATTACGGCGACGGACGGTATTTGCTGTTTTCGGATATTCCCAATAACCGGTTGCTGCGGTGGGACGAAATTTCGGGTGGCGTGGCGGTCTTGCGCGATCCGGCGGGGTATCCCGACGGCAACACGCGCGACCGGCAGGGGCGCCTGATCACCTGCGAACTTGGCAGCCGGACATTGACGCGGACGGAACATGACGGAACTGTCACGGTCCTGGCATCGGCGTTCCAGGGCACCCGGCTCACGGGGCCGAACGAGTGCGTCCGTGAGGACGCTTTGTCAGCGCGGTGAAAGTCCGCGTCCGGGTTGGTCGCAACCCGGTAATCGAAG
>JAYWAX010000114.1:0-6681 GCA_043782125.1 Acetobacteraceae bacterium
GAAATCCTTGTGCTGCCCGATGCGCGCCTCCGCGCCGTTGCCGATGAAATCCCCGAAGTGGATGCGTCGGTGAAGCAGCTCGCCGCCGATATGCTCGAAACCATGTATGCCGCGCCCGGCATCGGCCTCGCCGCGCCGCAGGTCGGGCACAGCCTCCGCCTGATCGTCATCGACCTGATGCGCGACGAAAAATCCGACCCGCTGGTCCTGATCGACCCGGAAATCGTCGAACTGGCCAAGGAACAGGCCACACGGGAGGAAGGCTGCCTGTCGCTGCCCGGCCAGTACGCCGACGTCACCCGCGCCGCCCGCTGCAAGGTCCGTTACCGCGACCTGATGGGCGAATGGCGGGAAATCGAGGCCGAAGGTCTGCTCAATGCCTGCATCCAGCACGAAATCGACCATCTTGAGGGCATTTTGTTCGTCGATCGTCTGTCCGCGCTGAAACGGAACATGGTCATGCGCCGCCTGGCCAAGGAACAGCGCCAGAAGCGCGACGACGCAAAGCAGCGATAGGCTTGGAACACCAGGGGCCTTCCGCGATGCCCGTCCCGGTGACAGGCTGACCTATGCGCCTCGCTTTCATGGGAAGTCCCGATTTCGCCGTGCCCGCTTTGCGCGCGCTGCACGCCTCTGGGCATGAAATCGCGGCGGTCTATTGCCAGCCCGCGCGTCCGGCGGGCCGCGGCCAGGCGGTGCGCCGCTGTCCGGTCCACGCAGCGGCCGACGAACTGGGCTTTGCCGTGCGCACCCCGGCGCGGCTGCGCACGGCGGCGGCGGAATGGGAGTTTTTCGCGGCCCTGAAGCTCGACGCCGCCGTGGTCGCCGCTTACGGCCTGATCCTGCCGCCCGCGATGCTGGACGCGCCCGTACGCGGCTGCCTGAACATCCATGCGAGCCTGCTGCCGCGCTGGCGTGGCGCCGCGCCAATCCATGCCGCCGTGCTGGCGGGCGACGCGGAAACCGGTGTCACCATCATGCATATGGACGCGGGTCTCGACACGGGCGCGATGCTGCGGCGGGACACCGTCGCGATCGGATCCGCGACCACGACCGCCGTTCTGCACGACGCGCTCGCAGCGATGGGCGCGCGGCTGATCCTGGCGGAACTGGCGGAACCCTCCGCGCCGATGGCCCAGAACGACGAAAAATCGACATACGCGCCCAAACTGTCCCGAGACGACGGGCGGATCGACTGGACGCAGGACGCCGCAGCAATCGCGCGCCGCATCAGGGCCTTCGACCCTTGGCCCAGTACGTTTTCCACTCTGAACGGCGCGATATTAAAAATTCTTCGCGCGGAGTCCGGCCCAGGTTCCGGGCTGCCGGGAACCGTCGTGGACGATAAGATGACTGTCGCCTGCGGCAGTGGCGCGTTGCGGCTGACCCGCGTGCAACTGGCCGGACGCGCCGCCATGGACGCGGACGCCTTCCTCCGCGGCCACAAAATCGCTCTGGGCGCCTCCCTTGGCCACTGACCTCTGGGCTTTGCTGCTGGAATACGATGGCGGCCCCTTCGTCGGCTGGCAGCGCCAGGACGCGGGAACCTCGGTGCAGGAGGTCGTGGAAGCGGCCGCAGCGCACCTGAACCGGGGCGCGCCCGTCGCCGCCACTGTCGCGGGCCGCACCGATTCCGGAGTCCATGCCGCGGGCCAGGTGGCCTCGCTGTCGCTGCCGTCCGGGTTTTCCGCGCGCCAGGTCCGCGACGCCCTGAACTTCCACATGAAGCCGCATCCCGTGGCCGTTGTTCTGGCGGCGCCCGCGCCCGAGGGCTGGAACCCGCGCTTTTCCGCCGTACATCGCGCGTATCGATACCGGATCCTCAACCGCCGCGCCCGGCCCGCGCTGCTGGCGGGCCAGGTCTGGCATGTCGCGGCGCCGTTGGACGCGGACGCCATGCACGCGGCGGCGCAATTGCTGCTGGGAAAACACGATTTCACCAGTTTCCGCGCCGCCGCCTGCCAGGCGAAAAGTCCGATCCGCACGCTCGACCGGCTCGACGTGACGCGCGACGGCGATCTGATCACGGCCGTGGTCGAAGCCCGCAGTTTCTTGCATCACCAGGTCCGTAACCTTATGGGCACGCTGCGCATGGTGGGCGATGGGAGATGGCCGGTGGAGCGGATGACGGCAGTGCTCGCCGCCAAAGACCGCAGCGCGGCCGGACCGACCGCGTCGGCCGATGGGCTGTGCCTGATGCGCGTTTCCTATCCCGCCGATCCCTTCGCGCCGGCGCCGCCATGAGCCAACTCGCACCGGAAACCGTGACGGCCGCCGTCGTGGGCGGCGGTCCCGCCGGTCTGATGGCCGCCGAAATCCTGGCGTCCCAAGGCGTCGCAGTCACCGTCTTCGACCGCATGCCATCCCCGGCCCGCAAGCTTCTCATGGCTGGGCGTGGCGGGCTGAATTTGACCCATTCGGAACCGCTTTCCGGGTTCCTCGACCGCTATGGGGCCGCGCGCGGGTGGCTGGAACCCGCGATCCGGGCGTTTCCGCCCGAGGCTTTGATCGCCTGGTGTAACGGTCTGGGTCAGGACACCTTTGTGGGCAGCAGCGCGCGGGTTTTTCCACGGGCGATGAAGGCCTCGCCGCTGCTCCGCGCCTGGCTCGCGCGGCTGGACAATCTCGGCGTCCGCTTTCTGGCCCGTCACGACTGGGCTGGCTGGGCTTCGGACGGTGCCTTGAAGTTCGCGACACCGTCAGGCGATGTTTTGCTGCGCCCCGACGTGGCGATCCTGGCTCTGGGCGGCGCGTCCTGGCCGCGTCTCGGCGCAAATGGGGCCTGGACGGTGCATCTGGCGGACGCGGTCGCGCCGTTGCAACCCAGCAATTGCGGGTTCGAGGTGGACTGGTCGGCACCGCTGCGCGACCGCTTCGCGGGCAGACCCCTGAAACGTATCGGTCTTGGCTTCCGCGGGCGCACCGTAAAGGGCGAGGCGGCGATCGTCGAAACCGGCCTCGAAGGCGGTGCTATCTATGCGCTGTCCGGGCCGATCCGCGACGCCATCGCGAATGAGGGACCGGTGACCGTCGCGTTGGACCTGCGCCCCGATTTGTTGCTCGCCGTTCTGACCGCGCGGTTGTCGATCCCCCGGCGCGGCCAATCTCTGTCCGGCTTCCTGCGCAAACAGGCGGGCCTGTCGCCAGAGGCCGTGGCGCTGGTCCAGGAGGCTCTGCATACCGGCGTATCCAGCGACGATCTTCCCGGCCTTATCAAGAATTTACCACTTGTTCTTCGCGCGGCGCGGCCGATCGCGAGGGCGATTTCCTCGGCGGGCGGGGTGCGGGCGGACGCGTTGGACGCGCGCTTCATGCTGACCGGCCGCGCAGGAGTCTTCGTCGCGGGGGAAATGCTGGACTGGGAGGCCCCGACGGGCGGTTATTTGCTCCAGGCCTGTTTCAGCACGGGCGTGGCGGCGGCGCGGGGCGTGCTGGCCTGGCTGGCGGAACGATTGGAGTCCGATGGACTGGCGGAACGGGCAGCGCCGGATGTACTGGGCTGAGGCATGTCCGGGCGGTGCGGGTGGAGAAGGTTCGGGTTTCGCCGCCTGGTATCGGCGCCTTCGCGGTTCAGGCGCCGCGCAAGGCGACGCGCAAGGATTAACGAGTCGATCGGTCCAAACGACCCCGTCATGGTCCGCGAAGGCGGACCATCCAAGATTTGCGGTGCTGGCAGCCTGTCGAGCTTAGCCGAAACTTGCAAATTTTTGGCGCTTTGTGTCGCCAATATGGTGAATCTCGTAATATCATATCGTCCATATCCAACACGGTTAACGATTGTTACGTCGGGACCTTAAGTCCGACAGGCTGCTGGACTGGCAAAAGACGTGGATGGTCCGCCTTCGCGGACCATGACCGGGTGTGGCGGCGCGTGCCTCAAACGGAACGGTTATTCTTGGCCGCCGCGCAACCGTTCCAGCACCCGCGACCGCCCGATCGACGGCAACAAGGCCGCGAGTTCAGGCCCTTGCTCCTCGCCCGTCAACAGGTTTCGCAGGATCGCCTCTGCGCCTTCGGGCAAGGCGGCGAGCCAAAACGCCCAGGTGCCGGGGTTCCAGGGTTCGGCGGGTAAGGCGGCATGGGCGGCGGCAATTAACGCCTCCGCGCCGTCGGGAATCGGCGGGAAAATCGCCCCATCGACGACATCCCACCAGTGGCGGGCTTCGTTCAGCAGGTCGATATGGCCGCGGATCGCCAGCCAGAATGCCTCTGTGGCACCTGGCGGCAGGCGGTCCGCCACATCGGCGAAATCGCGGCGGGAGAGCACTTCGCGGTTGATCGCGGGCAAGGCTTCCGGGTCGGGTTTGCGGGCGAACTGGCGCGGGCTGAACCGTCCGCCCGCGCCGATCCAGCGGGACAGCGACTCGGCCTCGACCCCGTCGGCGCGCAGGGCGCGGATGGCGAGGCGGCCGGTGTCGCCCAACACGGGCAGATGCCCGAACTGGATCAGGTCCGGGCTTTCTCCGAACGCGTCGAGCAGATCGAGGGTGATGCCGGTCGTGCCGTCGCCTTCCTCGGCGCGGATGACATGGGTGATGGCTTCCGCGACGTCGTCGATGACTGCGGTCAAAGCGGGCGCGGGCGTGCCATCGGCCAAAACCAGGATGGGGTCGGAGACGGTGGGGAGTTTGGCCTCGCGCCGCCCGGAAATCATATCGTTCCAGGTCAGCACGCGGTTTGACAGGCGGAAGCGCCAATAGGGGATTTTGCCACCGGCTTCGGCCGCCGCGCGCTGCGCTGCGGTCATTTTCAGCATGGCGCGGTCATAGGTGGAAGGTTTGCCGCGCTTGATCCGGAATTCGCGTTTGGCGCGCAGTTCCACGTCCGACTCGAAGCAGGGGTAGAGCCGTCCGGTGTCTTTCAGATGCTGGATCGCGCCGATGTAATCGCCCGGCGGTACGATCTCGTCCCATGCGATGCCCAACCAGCGGAGTTCGGAGAGGGTGCGTTCGTCCTCGGCGGCCGCGCGCAGCACGAAACTGCCTTGCCGGTTGCGCGCGAACGCGTGGTTGGCCAGCGCGACGCGGGCGCCTGCGATCAGCAATCCGCCGGTCGGCGGTGCGATGAAGCGGACGCGTGTCAATGCGCGCCCCCGGTCCAGCCCCCGGTCTCGGCCTCGTCGTCGTCCTCGTCGAGTTCCATCCGCCGCGGATCGAGGGCGCGCCAGTCCCGCTCCTCTGCGCCCGCGCGATGGTCCACGAAGGTGCCGAGTTCGGCGGCGCTGCGCCACCCGCCTTCGCCCGCGTCGATCACGATCGCGTCCTCGCCAAAGGCGAACCAGGCATCGAGCACGTCTTTGGCCGACATGGCGGAAACGCGGCAGCGTTCGACCGAATCGCGCACGTAGCGGCGGGCGAAGGCGTTGGCGTGCATCAGCGTCGGGAACCCGCCGATTTCCTCGACGATATTGTCCTCGGCGCCGCCGGAGAGATCGAGGATACGGACTCGCCAGCCACCTTCGGGGGCGAACAGATCGCTCATTGTTTCACGGCGCCCGCTGTCAGTCCGGCCACGTAGTGCTCCACGAAGAACGAATAAATAATGGCGACCGGGACCGATCCCAGCAGCGCTGCGGCCATTAACTGGCCCCAATAGAAGACGTCGCCCTTCACCAGTTCCGCGATCGCGCCGACCGGCACGGTGCGGACATCGGTCTGTGTCAGAAAGATCAGGGCGTAGAGGAACTCATTCTGCGCCAGGGTAAAGGCGAAAATGCCGGCAGAGATGAAGCCGGGGGTACACAGCGGCAGGAAAACCTTGAACATGGTCTGCAGCCGCGTGGCGCCATCGATGCGGGCGGCGTCTTCCAGCTCTACGGGGACCGAGCGGAAATACCCCATCAGCAGCCAGGCGCAGAAGGGGATGAGCAGCGTCGGGTAGGTCAGCATGACGGAGGTCAGGGTGTCGTTAAGGCCCAGGCTGGAGATGATATCGGCGAGGGGAATGAACAGGAGGGGTTGGGGAACGAGGTAGGTCGCGGCGACTCCGAAAGAAATCAGTGCCGATCCGGCGAAGCGCATGCGGGCCAGCGGGTAGGCCAGCATCGTTCCAAACACCAGGGACACGATGGTCGAAATGCTGGCGACCAGGAAGGTGTTCCAGGTCCAGACCAGGAAATTCGTTTCGGTCAACAGGTCGATATAATGTTTCAGGGTCGGTTGGTAGACGATCAGCGGCATGATTTTCCGGTTGTACAGCTCGCTGTTCGGTTTGATCGAGGTCACCGCCATCCAGTAAAACGGGAACAGCGTGAAGATGGTGTAGGCGCCCAGAGGCAACCATAAACGGAGGGATCTGACCCGCCATCCGCCGCGTTCGACAATCATGATTTGTTTGGCTTCATGTAAATGGACATGGCGACGATGATCAGCGTCAGGGGCGGCAGCATCGCCAGCGCGATCGAGGCGCCCATGCCCAGTTGACCGCCGCCCATGGCGATATCGAAGGCATAGGTGGCGAAGAGATGGGTGGCATTCGCCGGCCCGCCATGCGTCAGCACATAGACCAACTGGAAATCGGCGAAGGTGAAGATGATCGAGAACATCGTCACGATGAAAATGACCGGCTTCAGCAAGGGCAGTGTCACGTAAACAAACCGGTCCCACGTGCTGGCGCCGTCGATCGTCGCCGCCTCATACAGCTCCGGCGAGATGGTTTGCAGCCCAGCGAGCAGGGTGATCC
>JAYWAX010000115.1:0-6676 GCA_043782125.1 Acetobacteraceae bacterium
GCCGCGATCGAGCCCAGTTCGGCGGTGTCGAAACCCTTGGCGATGCGCCCCATCACGGTGGAAGCCCGCGCGCCCGACCGGAACGTCAGCAGCGCGTCCGTCAGGTCTTTCGCCTCCCGCCCGGCGATCGGTGCCACCGCGCCGTGGCAGCCCGAACACGACGACGCGCCTGGCGGGGGCGGACCGGCCGCGGCAAGCAGGATCGCCAGCGCGAGGCCGGCGCCCGGCTTCATGTGGACCGAAGGTCGTTCGGCCCCAGTGGCAGCGCCCTGATCCGCTTCCCCGTGGCCGCGAAGATCGCGTTCAACACCGCCGGTCCCGCGACGGCGATCGTCGGTTCCCCGACCCCGCCCCAGAATCCGCCGGAGGGCACGAGCACCGTTTCGACCTTCGGCATCGTGGCCAGGCGCATCACCTCGTAATCGTCGAAGTTGCCTTGTTGAACACGGCCCTTATCGATCGTGATCTTGCTGTAAAGCACCGAACTCAGGCCGTAGACGAAGGACCCCTCGATCTGCATCGCCACCTGTTCGGGGTTGACGACGTAGCCGCAATCCGAGGCGCAGACGATGCGGTGGATCGTCAGTTCGCCCTTGGCTGTCACCGAGACTTCCGCGACCGCTGCCGTATAGGAGCCGAAGCCGGTGTTCTGCGCGATACCCCGGAAAACACCCTTGGGCAGCGTCGTGCCCCAGCCGGCCTTTTCGGCGGCGGCGTTCATGACCGCCAATTGTTTCGGGTTTTTCGACATTAAGCCGCGGCGGAATTCAACCGGATCCTTGCCTGCCGCATGCGCGAGTTCGTCGACGAAGCACTCCATATACAGCGCGTTCTGATTGGTGTTCACCCCGCGCCAGAAGCCCACGGGGACATGGGTGTTCCGGACCGCGTGATCGATCGTCAGGTTGGGAATGGCCTGGTAGCCGAATTCCTCGGCGGTCCAGCCCTGGAAGGCGACGCGGTCCACGCCGTTTTCCATCCGCTGCGGCGCCAGATAGGCCAGGATCGACTGCCCGGAAATACGCGCATGCAGCGACGTCACGTTGCCCAGAGCGTCCAGACCGGCGGAAAGCTTGCATTGCGTGATCGGGCGGTAAAACCCGTGTTGCATGTCCTCCTCGCGGCTCCAGATCAGTTTTACGGGCTTGCCCGGAAATTGTTTGGCCACGATCGTGGCCTGGCGGACATAGTCCTGCTGGCCCCGGCGGCCGAAGCCACCGCCCAAATGATGTTTGTGTACCTTCACCTGATCGAGCTTCACGCCCGCAGCTTCGGAGGCCGCGGCCAGAGACGCGTCGCCGTTCTGGCTGCCGACCCATATTTCAATGATGCCGTTGTCCCATTTGGCAGTGCAGTTCATCGGCTCCAGCGTCGCGTGGTTTTGGAACTGCATGCCATAGACGGCCTCTATCTTCTTCGGCGCGGCGGCGAAGGCGGCGTCGAAGTCGCCCTGCTTCTGGCCCAGAGCGGCTTCTTTCGCGTCGAGGCCGGTCTTCAGCAGCGCGTCGATCTGGGCGCTGTTTACGGTCGCGTTCGGTCCTTCGTCCCAGACGATGGGCAGCGCTGCCAGCGCGGTTTTCGCCTGATACCATTTCTCCGCGACGACGGCGATCGTGCTGTCGTCGATTTGCACGACTTTCTGGAAGCCAGGCATGTTGGCGATTTTCGCGGCGTCGAAGGATTTCACCTTGCCGCCGAACACCGGGCATTGCGCGATGGCGGCGTTCAGCATCCCCGGCAATTGCACGTCGATCGCGTAGACCAGCTTGCCCGATAATTTGTCCGCGGTGTCGAGCCGCTTCACGCCGCGCCCAATCAGTTTCCACTCGGCGGGCGTTTTGACCTTCACCTCGGCCGGCGGGGTCAGTTTCGCGGCTTCGGCGGCAAGTTCGCCATAGCGCAGGCGCCGTCCGGTCGCGGCGTGGCTGACGACGCTCAGCGATGCCGAACACTCCGCCGCGGGCACGTTCCATTTCGCCGCTGCCGCCTGGATCAGCATGGCGCGCGCGACGGCGCCGCCCTTGCGGACATATTCGACCGAGGCGCGGATGCCGCGGCTGCCGCCGGTGGACATGTCGCCCCAGGCGCGCTTGTTCGCCAGGTTGACTTCCGGGGCGACATATTCGGCTTTGACGAAGCGCCAATCGGCGTCGAGTTCGTCGGCCACGAGTTGCGCCAGGCCGGTCAGTGTGCCCTGGCCCATTTCCGACCGGGCGATGCGCACGACAGTGGTGTCGTCGGGGTGAATCACGGCCCAGATGCCGAGTTCCGCGCCGGGCGTGGCTTGCGCGGCGGCGTCTGGCACGGACCAATGCAGGGAGAGTGCGCCACCTGCCGCTGCGGCGGCGGTGAGGAAAAAGCGGCGTCCGCGTTGCATGTTCTGGCTCATGGCGCGTTCCTTACACTTTGCCGCTGGCGGGAGAGGCGGCGGACAGAGCGGCAGCGGTATCGATTGCGGCTTTGATACGCAGATAGGTTCCGCATCGGCAGATATTTGTGATGGTCCCGGCGACATCGGCTTCGGTCGGATGGGGTTTTTCGCGCAGCAGGGAGGCCGCCGCCATGATCTGGCCGGACTGGCAATACCCGCATTGCGGCACGTCGTGCTGTGCCCAGGCAACCTGGACGGGGTGGGAGAGACCGTCGGGGGAGAGGCCTTCGATGGTCACGACTTTCGCCGCGCCAACCGAACCGGCCGGCAGCGAGCAGGAACGTGTGGCGACGCCGTCGATATGCACGGTGCAGGCGCCGCATTGGGCGATGCCGCAACCGTATTTGGTACCGGTCAGGCCGACCCATTCGCGGAGGACCCACAACAGCGGGGTATCGGCTTCGGCGTCCACGTCGTGGACCTTGCCGTTGATGTTAAGTTTTAACATGGCGCTTCCTCCATTTCTCGCGTTGTTTGGCCGTATCTCGCGTTTTATTGGATCGACGTGCCGGCCGCCATGGCCTGGCTGAAGAGTAAGACGGCCGCGGGGCCGAGCTTATTCCTCATCTTCGCCGCGTGGCCGGATTTCGCGGTACTGTGACCTGGCGGAGGATTTTCTTCAAGCGCGTGTTGTTGTCCGGCCGCTGGTCCCGGTCCCAGGAAAAATCCGAGGGCCGGGGGGGGCAGCCGCCGTTACACCAGATTGCGAATTGTTTCGAGTTGCGATGGGTCGTCGAACGGCGCGACGATCAGCGCGTCGTCCACGCCCAGATCGGCAAGTCGTTTCAGCCGGTCCTTCGCCTGCGCCGGCGTCTGCCCGATCAGAGAGATCGTCAAATGGTGCCCGGTCGGCGCGTGGTCGGCGTTGGCGCGGAAATCGGCGTGAATATTGGCGACGATCGCGCGTTTGCCGCCGGCCGCGCGATACATTTTCAGGCCAATTTCCAGGTCTTCCCACTTGCTGTGAATGCCCGAGGAAATCCAGCCGTCCAGTTTCGACGCCAGATTGATCCAGCGTTGGCTGCGCCAGGCGCCCAGCATGACCTGAGGCCCGCCTTTGGTACCGGGCCAGGCGGTGATGGCGGGACCGTGAACAGCTTCCTCGTTCCACACCCGCTTCATGGTCTCGATCAGGCCTGGCAGAACCTTATAACGGGTCTCGAACTCTGCCTCCACCGCGTCGAAGTCGTGCTTTGTAGAACCCGTGCCGACGCCGAACCGGAAGCGGCCGTTCGCCAGCAGGTTGATCGTTTGCACGCGGTGCGCGTGTTCCACCGGGTGACGGATCGGCAGTTGGATGACACAGGTGCCGATTTCGATCGTCTTCGTCGCGCCGCAGAGCAGGCCGGCCACGCTCAACGGATCGAGCGTCGCGCGTCCCCGCGCGAAGGCATCGGTCAGCCAAATCCCGTGATAATCGAGAGCTTCCACTTTCTGGGCGAACGCAAACATGTATTCCGCCATCGGCGACCCATCTCTGGGCAGTTGGCCGCGGGGAATCGTGACAATACCAAGACGCATGATGTCTGTGCTTTCAACGGGGTTTATCTCCGGCAACCGTGACCCGGAAGCCGGAGCGTGTGTGCGGCCAATAATCCCACATCGCGCGGTGTTGCACGCAGCGATTGTCCCAGAACGCGACCGAATTGGGTTGCCAGCGAAACCGGCACTGGAACAACGGGTTTTCCGCATGGTCGTAAAGATAGCTCAGGATTGCGGTGCTTTCGTCGCGTGGCACACCCAATATTCGGCGCGTGAAGCCGCGATTGACGTACAGTGCTTTTTTGCCGGTGACGGGATGCGTGCGCGCGACCGGCTGTTCCGCCCGAGGGTAGACCGGTTTGTCGTCCATGCCCGTGTTTTTATACGTGCCGCGATAGGCGTCCTCGCCGTCGTGCTCCGCGACAAGTCCGTCCAGATAGGCTTTCATGCGGTCAGACAGGGCCTCGTAGGCCGCGTACATGCTGGCGAACAGGGTATCGCCGCCTTTGGGCGGGGTTTGCCTGATGTACAGGATACTGCCCATGGGCGGTTCGATGTCGCAGGACACATCGCTGTGCCAGCCTTCGCCGTTGGCGCGCGGGCTGTCCTTGTCCGCGTGGATGACCATTAGCTCCTTGTGGCCGGGCGCGTGCGGGGCCGCAGGATGGACGTGCAATTCGCCAAAATTGCGCCCGAAGGCAAGGTGCTGTTCCGGCGTCAGATCCTGATCGCGAAAGAAAATCACCGAATTTTCCGCCAGCGCGCGGTGGATCTCGTCCATCTGCCGGTTCGACAGCGTTTCGCCCAAATTGGCGCCAGAGATTTCGGCGCCAATGATGGGCGTGAGTTTGTCCACGGAAATGGTTTCGTACGGCGCCGATTCGTCCGCGGCATGACGATACCGGGGGCCGTTATTCCCTCGTAAGGATGTCATCGTTGCACATTCCCGCTTCTGATCGGAATCCCGGTTTCCTCGTAACATACCTGGGCGAAGGCCGCGACGCCTTTCCGGATGGTGTCATGATCCGGCATCGCGAAGCAAAGACGTAGATGCGAGGTGGAATTATCGGGGCTGACGGCCCATGCCGGGCCTTCGTTGAAGATGATTCCGGCCTTCGCGGCGGGCGCGAGCAGCTTCCGTGTGTCGATCCCGTCCGGCAGTTTGATCCACAGGAAAATCCCGCCTTTCGGGGCCCACATTTCCGCGGTGGCGCCGAATTCGCGCTCGACGGCCTCGACCATAACCTTCAGCTTTTCGTGCAGAACGCCGTTCAGTTTGTTCATGTGTTTTTCGAAATTCTTCGAAAAATATTCCGCGACCACCATCTGATCCAGCGCGCCGGTGCCGCTGTCGCCTTTCAGCGGCAGCAGCCGGCTCATAATCTCCCATTCCGCGACGATATACCCAAGGCGCAGCGCTGGCGCGAGGGATTTTGAAAACGACCCAAGATGAATGACGCAGCCGGGGTCGAGGGAATACAGCGATGGCGGGGCCTCGACGCCTTCCCACAGGAGGTCGGCGTAGCACTCGTCCTCGAAAATCGCGACATTGTATTCCCGTGCCAGCGCGATCAACGCCAGGCGGCGATCCAGCGGCATGATGGTCGCTGTCGGGTTCTGAATGGTCGGAATGGTATAGATGAATTTCGGCGTGACGCCCTTGGCTTTCAACGCCGCGAGCTGCGCCGCCAGTGCCTCGATGACGATGCCGCCGCCGTCGAGTTTCATGCCTTCCACAGTGGCGCCCATATTGCGGTAACGGTTGATGGCACTTTGATAAGAATATTCTTCCACCAGCACCGTATCGCCGCGATTGACCAGCAGCTTCGCGATCATGTCCAGGCCCTGTCCAGAGCCGGTGGTAATCATGATATCGTCGATGCCGATTTTCATGCCGCGGATGCGGTTGCAGCGGTCCGCGACGAATTGCCGCAGGCCGGGGTAGCCCTGGGGTCCGAGTCCGAGATTATAAATGGCGAGTTTTGCGCCTTCGCGCCGCAACACCGACGCGGCGGCCTCGATCAGGCCCTCGATGGGGACCTGTTCGGGGTCGTTGTTGCCGCCGACGAAATAATACGGCGGGAACGGCGCCCATTTCGCCGCCGGGGCGGGGACGGCGGCGCTGTAGAGTTTGGCATAGTCGATGGGGGGCATGGGGTTTCCCGTTCCTGGTGGCGCTGGCTCTCTATGGCCCTTCTATCGGGACAGGATCGAGGATTCAGGGATGAACTGTCAAATCCCAGAGAGTCCCGGTTTCCGTGGTGCCTCGAACCGCGCGCGTTATTCGTCCGGTCCGTCGCCCGGTCCGGGCCAAAACGAGCCCGGGCCGCGGGTGGGCGCGCCTTCGGCCCCACTCGTCATGGCCGTCCCTGGATGCGACTTCGGCGCGCCCGGACGGGCCGTGATCCGTTCGCCTCAGGCCTGGAGGCTTGCTGACCAGCCGGAAGCCGTTGCTCGTGTTACGGTTCGCGGTGTCATTCCCGCTGATTTATGGGATCTGGCCGGCATGGACCGCGATACCGCAATCAAACTCCTGCAAGCCCATGAGGCCGAGCTGCGCTGTCTCGGCGTGCAGCATTTGTATCTGTTCGGTTCTACGGCCCGCGGCGAGGCTCGGCCCGACTCCGGCGTCGATCTGTTCTTCGATCACGAATGGGGCCAACTGATACCAACGGCCCTTGATGTTGACCCTTCGCGGCGGATGCACGCCATCGTCATGGTGCGCGCAGGCGCACCATCCACGCCTTGGTTTTTGCCGGGGAA
>JAYWAX010000116.1:0-2398 GCA_043782125.1 Acetobacteraceae bacterium
CGGCACGGCGATTGAACAAGAGGCGGTTTCCGCGGCCGATCGTGCCCATTCCCGCGATGGTGTACCGCTCCCGATGGCCCGCTCGGGGGCGTGCCATGATGGGGTGGGGACGTTGCGATGGGGCATGCTTTCGGACGGTTTGTTTCAAGCGGCGAACATCCGGCCGACCGTGCGGGTCACGCCGTCGCGCCAATCCGGCATTTTCACGCCGAACACCGTTTCCAGCCGCGCGCAGTTCAGCCGGGAATTGGCGGGCCGTTTCGCTGGCGTTGGGTAGTCGGATGTCGCGATCGGCTCCACCGCTTCGGGCACCTTGGCGCCATGACGGGCGGCCTCGGCGAACACCGCTTCGGCCAGACCGTGCCAGGTGGTTTCTCCCGCGCCGGCCACGTGCAAAACGCCCCGGTAAGCGTCCTTCCACCCGCCGGATTCGATCCGGTCCGCGATCGCCAGGATTGCGGCGGCCAGATCGTCTGCCGCGGTCGGGCACCCCATTTGGTCCGCCACCACGCGCAACCTGTCCCTGGTCTTCGCCAGTTCCAGCATCGTGCGCACGAAATTGCGGCCGGTGGCGGCGTAAACCCACGCCGTCCGGATCACGATCGCTCTGGCGCCTGCCATTTGCACGCCGAACTCGCCCGCCAGCTTGCTCGCGCCATAGACGCTTTGGGGCGACACCGCGTCGGTTTCCACGTAAGGTTCTGGCTTCGATCCATCGAACACGTAATCGGTGGAAACATGGATCAGCGGCACGCCGGCTTCCGCGCATAACCGCGCAAGTTCTGCGGGCCCGTCCCGGTTGGCGCGCAAGGCGGCCGCTTCGTCCTTCTCCGCCGCGTCCACGGCGGTATAAGCGGCGGCGTTCACGACGAGCCATGGATTGCCGGCGCGAAACACCGCGGCGATCGTTTCCGGCCGGTCGAAGTCGAATACGGGCCGTCCCACCACCAGAACCCGCTCGCCCCCTGCCTCTCCCAAGGCCTGGGCCAACTGCCCCGAGCCTCCGGTCACCAGAATCCGCTGTGCCATGTTCAGGCCCACGCGCCGCACGCGGAAAGTTGTGGTAGCAGCAGGTCTTTGTCAGACAGCACCGCCGCCGCCGGATCGATCGGCCAGGGCACCGCCAAGGCCGGATCGTTCCAGATCACGCCCCGTTCCGCCGTGCGATCGTAGGGCGCGGTGACCTTGTAAATGACCTCGGTTTCCTCTGTCAGCGTGCAATAGCCATGCAAAAACCCGGGCGGGCACCAAAGTTGGCGCCAATTCTCTGCGGTCAGTTCCGCCCCCGCGTGTTGCCCGTAGGTGGGCGAGCCGGGCCGCACATCGACCGCCACGTCCCAGATCGCGCCCCGGATCACCCGCACCAGCTTGCCCTGCGCGTTCGGTCCGATCTGGCAATGCAGCCCCCGCACCACGAATTTCGACGTCGAGGCGGCGTGATTGTCCTGAATGAACGGCCCGGCGATCCCGGCCTCGGCGTAGGCGCTTTGTTTCCAGGTTTCGGAAAAGAAGCCCCGGGAATCCTGGAACCGCAGGGGCGTCAGCAGCAACACCTCGGGAATGGATAAAGTCTCGACGATCAACCGTGTTCTCCTTCGGCCAGTTCCATCAACGCCCGGCCCAGATCGGTTTTGCCCAGGTCGCGGGCGTGGCGGCGCAGGGCGTCGGCCCCGATATAGCCCATGCGGAAGGCCACCTCTTCTGGGCAGCCCACCAGATTGCCGGTGCGCGACTGGATCGTTTGCACGAAGGTCGCCGCCTGCAACAGGCTGTCCGGCGTGCCCGCGTCCAACCAGGCGCAGCCGCGCGACAATCGCTCCACCCGCAGCGTCCCCGCCTCCAAATACAACTTGTTGAGGTCGGTGATCTCCAATTCGCCCCGCGCCGAGGGTTTGATCCGTTGCGCGAGGTCCGACACCTGGCGATCGTAGAAATAGAGGCCGGTGACAGCCCAGTTGGAGGCGGGGACGGTGGGTTTTTCGACCAGTTCGATGGCGCGGCCGTTGGGGTCGAAGGAGACGACACCGTAACGTTCGGGGTCGCGAACCTGGTAGGCGAAGACGGTCGCACCGTCGTCTCCCTTCGCTGCCGTTTGCAGCAGGCGGGACAAATGGTCGGCATGGATGATGTTGTCGCCAAGCACCAAGGCGCAGGCGTCGCCCGCGATCCAGTCCCGCCCGATCAGAAACGCCTGCGCGATGCCGTCGGGCTTCGGCTGCTCGGCATAGGCGAAGGTGACGCCGAATCGGCTGCCGTCGCCCAACAGGCGTTTGAACTGCGGCAGGTCCTCTGGTGTCGAAATCAGCATGATGTCGCGAATGCCCGCCAGCATCAGCGTGGACAGCGGGTAGTAAACCATCGGCTTGTCGTAGACCGGCAGCAACTGCTTCGACGCGGC
>JAYWAX010000117.1:0-2396 GCA_043782125.1 Acetobacteraceae bacterium
GACCTACCACACCTGGCAATACCGGGCACAGATCGAAATCGAAACGGTGCGGCGCCAGCAGGCCATGCGGCTCGCGTTCCTGAAGCGGAAACTGATGGAGGACGTGGCCGCCGGGGAGAAAATCTTCGTGGTCAAGCGCGCCCAAAGGCCGCTGGCCCCGGAAGAAGTGCTGCCACTTTACGCCGTGTTGAACGACCTGGGTGCGAACTGGTTGCTGTGGGTGGTGCCGGCCGATCCGGCCCATCCGCCGGGAACCGTGGATGTGTTGTTGCCGGGTCTGCTGCGCGGCTATGTCGACCGGTTCGCGCCGGACGACAACGCGCCCGATCTGTCCCTGGACACCTGGGTTCAGATCTGTGCCGCCGCCTGGCGCGCCGCCGGCACCTGAAGTGGGAACCATGCCCCGTTCAGCCGGGAGCCAAAGGACCATCGGGTGGAGCACGCCGACATCATGACGCAAGATACCGGAGCGACGGCCGAACGGCGGTTTTTCGACGTGGATCAACGCTTGTTCGCGGCGCTGTCGGGCGACACCAATCCCATGCACATGGACGCTCTGGCGGCGCGGCGCACCCAGGCGGGCGCACCGGTGGTGCATGGCGTCCATGCCGTGCTCTGGGTGCTGGACCAGGTGGCCCGGACCACGGATTTGACCGCGTTGGCGAGTATCGCGGTGTCGATGAACCGGTTCACTTACCTCGACCAGCCCGTGACCTGGCGTGCCACGCGTCCGGCGGACGACACGATGGCGGTCGATATCCTGTGCGACGGAGTCGCCGTCATGGCGATGCGGTTGAAATTCGGCGCGCGCAAACCTGCCGCCGGACAGGACGCGTTCCTTGCGGCCGCCCCGGCGAACCTCGGCCTCGCGACCGAAGCGGCGGAGGACCTGAAAGACCTGCAAGGCTGGATTTCCCCGGCCGCGGGCGCGGATGGGATGGCGGCGGCGTTTCCCGCGCTGTGCCAGGCAATCGGCGAGGCGCGCGCCGGCGGTCTGGCGCTGCTGTCCACGCTGGTCGGGATGGCGTGTCCAGGGTTGCACTCGATTTTTACGGCGTTTCAGGCGGATTTTCTGGACGGCGTGGCGGCGCGGCCAGGGATCGGCTTCCGCGTGCGCATCGCCGACCCGCGCTTCCGTGTCGTGCGCATGGCGGTGGGCGGCGCCGGGCTCGCGGCCACGGTGTCGGCTTTTCTGCGCATGCCGCCCATGCCCATTGCGGGGATGGCGGAGCTGGCGGGATGGGTGCGGCCGGACGAATTCGCGGGGCGCCGCGTGTTGGTGGTTGGCGGCTCTCGCGGTTTGGGCGCCCTGTCGGCACGGCTGATCGCGGCGGGCGGTGGCCAGGTTGTGCTGACATACGCACGGGGCGAGGCCGATGCGGCGGCGGTGGTGGCGGATATCCGCGCCCATCGCGGCGAGGCGGCCTGCGCGATGCATCAGATGGATGTGAGTGTGGAACTGGAGCCCTCGCTTGGCGGGATTGGCGGGGTTTTCACCGATCTGCTGTATTTCGCGACGCCGCAAATACGGCGCCAGAAAGCCGCCGTTTTCGTGCCGGCGCTGTTTTATTCGTTCTTTCATTGTTACGTTTCGGCCTTTGCGCGGCTGACCGCGATCCTGCTGGAACGGGGGGGCGAGGCGGCGTTGAACGTGTTTTACCCGTCCTCGGTCGCGGTTGTGGAGCGGCCGGAGGACATGACCGAATATGCCATGGCGAAGGCGGCGGGGGAGGTGCTGGCAGCCGATCTGGCGGCGGCGGACCCTCGGCTGTTTGTGGTTGTGGAACGTCTGGGGCGGCTGCCGACGGATCAGAACGCGACCGTTGTGCAGGCGGAATTCGCGGACCCGGTGGCGACGATGTTGCCGTTGCTGCGCCGGACGTTGGGCGGGCGGGCGGCGGGATGAGTGTACTGGGCGGGGTTCGCGATTGGTGGGTCCGGCGGGCAGTGCTGAAGGAAACCGGGCGGCAGCGCCGGCGCGACGAGGCCAACTTTGTCAGCGACGTCAACAATCCTTTCAATCTCGCGAAAGTGGCCGTGGATGGCGGGGATTTGGTTGGCGGCGGTATGCGTTGGGACGAAGCCCGGGCCGCCATGCCGCTTATGGTCGCGGAATCGAAAGATTCTCTGACCGTATTATTGTCGCTGGAGCGGTACGACGAAGCGGTCATATGGCTTAATGCAAGATTGAAGAGAGTACCGAAAGAAATATTTGCAATTCGGGGTCTGGCGCTGGTCGCGCAACGAACTGGCGATTTCGCGACCGCCGTGCCGCTGTGGAAAATCTGTCAGGCGAAGGAGTTCGAGGGGCACGAGTCGGCTTTCAATCGGGCGATTTGTTTGCGCATGCTTGGCCGCCCGGATGAAGCCGCGAAGGTGCTGGACCGCGAGATCAG
>JAYWAX010000118.1:0-2395 GCA_043782125.1 Acetobacteraceae bacterium
CAATTGCGAAAAAAACTCTCCGCGGTGGGTCTGGACGGTCTGATCGAGACAGTCTGGGGCCATGGTTATGTCGTCTTTCCGCCGCGCAATGATGCCCAACCCGCGCGGCGCGCGTTGGCCGGCGCCGGCAGGTCATCCGCGGCATAGTGCGCCGCCGGACATTCGGATGACCTGCCGCAAAGTTGGCCGGTGCTGTCCGAGGATGTTGCACAGGACCGTGGCGACGCCGGCGCGCCGCAACGCATCGATTTTACCGGCGACCTCTTTTTCCGACCCGTACAGCGCCGCCTCTCGCCGCGCTTCCGGCCGGTCGAGCCAGGCGAGAATGTGCGAACCGGTCGAGGCGCCAGGGGCGCGGGCGGCGTCGATCATGCGTCGATGGCCCATGGCGCGGCGGGCGAACGCGTCCGCGATCTCCGCCGCCGAGTCGCCGATATAGACATCGCGGGCCACGGCGATGTGGGACGGATCGAAGGCCGCGCCTGCGGCGTCGCGAAAAATCGCGATCCGTTCCGCCAGCACATCCACCGGCGCGAACTGGTCCAGCAGCAGCCGCAACCCCTGCGCGGCGGCGGCGCGGATCGAGTCCGGACGGCCCGCGCTGACCCACAGCGGCGGGTGGGGCTGTTGCAACGGCGGTGGTTCCAGGATCGCGTCGTCGAAGCGCCAGAATTTTCCCTGGTGGGAAAAGCGGTGCCTGGACGTCCAGGCACGGCGCATCACGTCCAGCGATTCGTCGAAGCGCGCGCCCGCCTCGTTCGCGTCCATGGCGAAACCGTGAAATTCGTTATGCCGGTAGCCCCGCCCAATTCCCAGGTCGAGCCGCCCGCCGGACAGCACATCGACCGTCGCCGCCTGCTCCGCCAACAACATCGGGTTGTGCCAGGCCAGCACCATGACCGCGGTGCCCAGACGGAATGTGGAGGTGCGGGCGGCGAGCCAGGATAACATGTGCAAGGGCGCGGAGACCTGACCCCAGCCGGTGAAATGGTGCTCGGTCAGAAAGCAGCCGGTGTAGCCAAGCGTTTCGGCTTCCAGCAGATAATCCAGATATTCGTTATATCCGCGCGCCGGGTCCGAGGGGACGGACTGGGCGCCGCCAAACAGGCCAAAGCGCATGGAACAGGTTCCTGAGCGAAAATTCGAGTCGCTGTTTACGGTGCCGGCGCCTTGTGTCGAGCCCCGGTGCTTTCCTCCCCTCGCCCAACTGCCAGCCGCTGTCACTTACACGATGCGCTGACCTTTACGTCGTTGAACCGATCGCCACCCGCCGGCAAATACGGGGTCATACCGGTGATACATCCTGGCCGGTATATATACACATTCGGCCGGACCATCAGCGCGATATGCGAGACCTGCTCGGTCGTCAGGCGCGCCAATTGCTTCAAGACCACCATACGGTCCGGGTCCGCCGGGTCGAGCCGGCGCGCTTTATCGATCAAAACGTCGATTTCGGGCACCGCCGCCCGCCCGGCATTGACCGAGCCACCGGTGCCCGCGATTTCCTGGAACGTCTGCAACGGATCGGCCCGCCCGCCCCAACGGCCCAACATGACATCGCCTTTCTTCGGCGGGATGCGGAACTGCTGGTATTGCGAGATATCGATGACCTCCATTTTGATCCGGATGCCTGACTCCGCCAACATCGCCTGCGCCGCTTCCGCGACCAGCCGGTATTCGCTGGCGTTCAGCACCATCCAGGTGACGTCGACGCCGTCTTTATAACCGGCCTCCGCCAGCAGGCGCTTCGCCTTGGCGGGATCGTAGGGGTATAAATTGTCCAGGCCCGGGTCGTACAGCGGCGACAGCGGCCCGAAGATTTGCGCTGTTGGCCGCGACACACCTCCGCCAAGTGCCTCGGCCAGCGCGCCGCGATCCAGCGCGTGCATGAAGGCCTGGCGCATTTTCAGATTGCCGATATTGTCGCGATCCTGGTTCAGATAAAGGTCCTGGACGACGTTCTTCTGATTGACCTGCACCGTCAGCCCAGCCGCTTTCGAGTCGGGGATTTGCCGCGAGTCGAGCAACGCCATGGTCGCCTGGCCCGAGCGCACCGCGTTCAGCCGGGCGCGCCCGTCCGGCACGAAATGATGCTCGGCCTGACGCGGCCGCCCTTCGATGCCGCCCCAATAGGCATCGAAACGTTCGAACACGGTGCGGACGCTGGCCTCGAAGGTCCGGACCCGGTACGGGCCCGCGCCGACCGGCTTCAACGTGCCGCCGAACGCATCGCCCGCGAAAGATTCGGGACCGATCATCATGCCCGGCTGACCCGCCAGCAGATACGGCATCTGTCCGTTCGACGCCTTCAGCTTCAGCCGCACGACAAGGTCGCCCTCGATCTCGATTGCGGCGATCTGGCCCATGGTTTCCACCGTCGCCGCGCCGGTGCGCC
>JAYWAX010000119.1:0-41114 GCA_043782125.1 Acetobacteraceae bacterium
TTCACGTATTCCGGCTCCGATCCGCATTTGGCGCTGGAAGCCGCGATCTACGCGCAACGCCAGGCGGAGTATAACTTCAAGCTGGAAGGCTACCGGCAAAAAGCCGACAGCGTGTCGGCGCAAGTGGCGCGTTCCCGGTCCGACGTCGCGGGATACCGGGATCGCCTGAATGTCGCGACGAATCTGGAAAAGATGCGGATGGAGCTCGACCGGCTTGGCGTCGGCAGCCGGATCAACACCTTGTCGGCGATGGATACCCGCGCCGAAATGCAGAGAAACCTGGATTCCGTCGAACAGGCCGGCCTGGGCGCGCAGCGCGACCTCGCGGCGCTGATCGCGGAACGCAACGGCTATATCCAAAGCTGGCATGCCGACGCGTCGCAGAAATTGGCGGAAGCGACCGCGAAGCTGTCCGACGCACGCGAATCATTCAACAAAGCGCAGTTGCGGCGCCAATTGGTGGAACTCCGCTCGGAACAGGACGCGACCGTCCTGACCATCAGCCGTGTCTCGGTGGGCGCCGTGCTGACCGCAGGCCAGCAGTTCATCTCACTGGTCCCGGCCAACGCGCCGCTGGAAGTGGAGGTAAACATCTCCGGCAGCGAAGACGGCTATGTCCACGTCGGCGACACCGTGGCGCTGAAATTCGATACCTTTCCCTACACCCAGTACGGGCTCGCCCATGGGCTGATACGCACCGTGAGCGCGGATAGTTTCACCGCGCAGGACGATCAAAGGAACCCCTCGGGCGCAGTGCCACTTCCGCAATCGTCCGCTCTTGGCACCGTCTGGTTTCGGGCGCGGGTCACACTCGATCGGATCGATCTGCACGACACCCCCAAAGGATTCCGGCTCAGCCCGGGCATGCCGGTCACCGCGGACGTTCTGGTGGGCAAACGAACCGTGCTGGCCTACTTCCTTGGCCGCGCTTTGCCATTGGTGCACGAAGGCATGCGCGAACCGTGAGCGTTCCCCTGGTTTCGACGTCGAGGACAGCATGAGCCTGCTGGATGTTATGTTCGCGCCATTTTCGGCGACCGCGGCCCTGCGGCGCGCGAGGAAACTAACGGATCGGGGCGACCGGCGGGCTGCCTTCCCGTTACTGGCGCGGGCCGCCCGGAAAGGCATCGCCGAGGCCGAGTATCGAATTGGCCGCTGTTACCTGGAAGGGGCGGGCGTACCCCCAAGCCGGGGAGAGGGCGTGCGTTGGCTGGAAAAGGCCGCGACACGCGGCTTCGTGGAAGCGCAGGCGCTTCTGGCGACGCTGTGCCTGAACGGCATGGGGCCCGAGCAAACCGGCACGGGGGCGCTGTTCGGGGGACAAACCAATGCGGGCCCCGATTTCGCGACCGCCATGATTTGGGCGCGCCGCGCCGCCGACGGCGGGTCGTCCGACGCCCAGGCCGTCATGGGCTTCATCCTGGGCTCCGGCCCCGAAAACCTGCGCGACCAAGCCGAGTCCGACCGGTGGTACAAACTATCCGCCGAGGCCGGCTGTCCGCAGGGACAGCTTGGCTATGCGTTGGTCCTCGCGCGCGACGTCAGCGACATCGCGGTGCAGGAACGTCTTGTCGTGCATCTGAAAGCTGCCGCGGAAAAAGGGCTGGCCACGGCGCTGTTTCTGTACGGGATGATGCACGACCGCGGCATTGGCGCCCCGAAGGATCCGGCCGAAGCGGCGCGGCTGTTTCAGCAGGCGGCCGAAAAGGGCCACGTGTCGTCGCAGGCGAAATACGGTTTCGCCCTGCTGCGCGGCATCGGCGTCGATCGAAACGCGACCGAGGGCGAATCCTGGCTGCGCCGCGCCGCTTTGGCCGGTGACCCGGAAGCCGCCGCGCTCGTGGGCGACATTTACGCGAAGGGCGGCGCCTTACCACCCAACTACGCCGAAGCCGCGATGTGGTTTCGCCGGGCGGTCGATGCCGGACACAAGGGCGCAGCGCGCGCGTTGGCCATGTTGCATTTGACCGGCTCCGGCGTGCCCCGCGACCAGGACGAGGCAGCGCGACTGTTCCGAACCGCGGCACAGGCAGGCGATACCAGTTCTCATGCCGATCTTGGGAACCTGTTGCTGAAGGGGCATGGCGATCAGCAGGACTCGATCCTGACCCGCGAATGGTTCGAACAGGCGGCGAAGTCGGGCGACCTGATCGCGGCGTTTAACTTTGGCGTTTGCCTGGCCGAAGGCGTCGGCATCGAGCGCGACGATCGCAAAGCCGCAGAATGGTTGCGCCGCGCCGCCGACGGCGTGGTCAACGCCCAATATTGGTACGGGCGGATGCTGGTTGAAGGCCGCGGGGTCGATAAGAACGCCGAGGAAGGCCGGGCCTGGGTCGCGCGCGCCGCCGAAGTCGGAATGATCGAGGCACAGGTGATGCTGGCGGATATGCAACTGAATGGCATCGGCGGCCCGAAAGACCATCCCGCGGCGTTGGTATTGTTCAATAAGGCCGCCGACTCCGGCCATGTCGGCGCGATGTTCGCCACCGGCGCCATGTTGGGCGGCGGACACGATGTGCCGATGGATCGGGCCGCAGCCCAGACCTGGTATCGCGCCGGCGCGGAGCGCGGGCACCCATACGCGCAGATGATGTTGGGACGGTTCCTGCTGCGCGCCGTGGCGGGGGAGCAAAACCTCGTGGAAGCCCGATTCTGGTTGGAACGCGCGGCGGCGCAGGGATTGCAGGACGCGAAAGCCGATCTCGCCTCCATGCCACCCGCTCCCGCGGAAAATGTCGCCGAGGCGGTCTGACGTTCAACCCGCGCGAGGCTGCGTGACCGAAGCCGCCGAAATCGTCCGCCTGACCGCGCAGGTCGCCGACGCCTTCGCCCGCGGACAGCGTGCCTTGGACCAGCACGACAAACGCGAAGCCATCAAATGGCTGGACCGCGCGCACCGGCTGGCGCCGAAGGAGAATCTCGTTTCTCTCGCGCTGGCATCCGCCCTGTTGGCGGAAGACACCGCGCGTGCGGCCCTGTTGTTTCAGGATCTCGTCGAGAGCACCGGCATACAAGACGCACGGCTCGGGCTGATCGCCGCCCGGTTTCTGACCGGCGATATCGCGGGAGCCCGCCAGGCCTTGGCGGCGGCGCTGAGCCAACAAGTGCCCAGAGCGGACCTCGCGGACCTCGCCGATCGCGTGGTCCAGGCCGCCGGAGCCCCGGGTTGGTGCGGATTCAACCAGGACGGCACTGTCGCTGTCCATGCGCTCGTGTCGACGCCGCTCGATATGCGCATCGACGGGGTTGCCTTCGCAGGCATTTTCACGCCGGAAACCGCGCGCACCGCGGATCGTGTGACCATCATGTCCCGCGGCACGCATTTAATCGGTAGCCCGCTGTGCCCACAGGCGATCTGGCGGGTGCAGGGATTTGTCGAAGAAACAGGGAACGGCCTGCGCGGCTGGGCCTGGCATCCCAATAATCCCGATGCCGACCCTGTTCTGACCGTCGAAACCCGGCGCGGCCGGGCGGCCATTATCCTGTCCAAAACCGAGGAGAATATTCCCGGTTTACCCCCGCTCGCCCGCCCCCATGTCTTCTGCTTTCCGTGGCGCGACCTTCCCGGCGGTCAGGCACAAATTCATGTGCGCAACCGCAACGGGCTCGACCTGGTGGGGAGCCCCCTGCTTCCACTCTCAGCTTCCCCGGAGCCCCTGCGCGACCCGGCGGCAGCGCCACCATCCGCCATTCCGCCGGTGCGCGAGGCCGTGGTCATTGTCACCGGACGAACGGACGATCGGTCTGATCCCCTGGCACTGGATTGTCCGGGCGAACCACTCGTCATGGCACGCGGCGGCGACATCGGCGCGGCGGCGTCCAAATGGCCGGATCGCGATCTGATCTTGCTGGCGGAAGGCGCCGTCCCGCCGCCGGGTTGGCTGGCGCGCCTGCGGACCGCAGCCTACGCCCATCCAGCCATCGGCACCGTCACACCCTTCTCCAACCTGGGCATCGCGGCATACCCCGGCCCGGACACAACCCGCCTGACCTGGTTTGGCTTATCTCCGGCGCGCCTTGACCGGCTCGCCCAACGCGCGAACGGCAGCCGGGCCGTGGCGCTTCCCGTCGCGGGCGGTCCCTGCGTTTTCATACGCCGCGATTGTTTCGATAGCGCCGGCTCTCGCAACGCCTTGAAATTCAACCAGGGATTGGCAGCGCTCTGCGAGTCAACGGCGGCCGCGGGGTGGCGGCATGTCGCGTTACCCGGGTTGTTTGTGGCGCAAACGATCGATGCGGCGCCGGATGCCGCCTGGACCGCGCTGGCCGCGCGCACTGCCCAGATTCTGGACCGCCTTCATCCGGAACTGACGGTCGAGATGGACGCGTTCCGCAAGGCCGATCCGCTCGCGGCGGCGCGGCGGCGGTTCGATCGGGTCAGATGGGGAACCGCCAAACGCCCGTCGGCCATTCTGGTCACGCACGACGATGGCGGTGGCGTGGAGCGTCAGGTCCAGGAATCCGCCGTCTTGCATGCCGCGAACGGACGCCGCGCCGTCATCGTCCGCCCCAGGCGATTGCCATCCGGCGAGGCCGGGGTAACGATCGGCGACGGCGCGGACCGGCTTTACCCAAACCTGACCTTCGCCCTGCCGCGCGAAAAACTTGCTTTCGCCCGGTTTCTGCGCGGCACGCGTCCCGAAGCGGTCGAACTGCATCACTTCCTGAACCACGACTCCTCCGCGATCGAGGCCATTTGTGCTCTGGGTGTGCCGTACGACGTCCACATTCACGATTTTATCTGGTTTTGTCCCCGGATCGCCCTGGTCGGGCGGGGCGGCCGGTATTGCGGGGAACCGGCGCCATCGGCCTGCGAAGCCTGCGTCGCCGAAACCGGCACTTACCTGCATGAAGCGATTCCGGTGCCCGCACTGCTGGCACGATCGCGCGCGATATTGCAGGACGCGCGCCAGGTCGTCGCGCCGTCTCGCGACACCGCCCGCCGCATGCGCCGCCACTTTCCGGGACTGCCCATTCGCGTGGTGCCACACGAAAACGATCGCACCCTGACCAGCCCGCCGCCGGTGCCCCAGATCGCAGGAACCGTGCGCATCTGTGTCGCGGGCGCGATCGGACTGCACAAAGGCTACCACATCCTGCTCGCCTGCGCCCGGAATGCGCGGGAGCGCGGGTTGGACCTCACGTTCACGGTAGCGGGCACGACCATCGACGACCAGAGTTTGCTCGATACCGGTCGCGCGTTCGTGACCGGCCCCTACCGGCCAGAGGAGGCCGTGAACCTGATCCGGGCGCAAAACGCGGCGATGGCGTTTTTGCCGTCGATCTGGCCAGAGACCTGGAATCTGGGGCTGACCGAATTGTGGCGTGCCGGTCTGCGGGTGGCCGCCTTCGACATTGGCGCGCCGGCGGAGCGCATTCGCCAAAGCGGCCGCGGAATGCTCCTACCGCTCGACCTGCCGCCAGGTGAGATCAACGATGCGTTTTTGCATGCGGCCAAGGGCGATCTTTTCTTCCGATCCGCTGCCCTTCGGCCTACAAGCCTTTCCAGCGATGCAACCCTGAGTAAGTGAGACGCCGCATGCCTCCTGCCGCCGACGCGCTTCAAAGTCACACAGAAGCAAGCGAGATTCCCGCAGGGAACATGCGCGACGAGAACACGTCCCCCCAGGACGCACCCAACCGCAACGCGCCCAATGGCGGAGGAGCGCCCGACGCGGCAAAGCGCATCACGGAGTTGCGCGTGTCCGCCAACCTGATGACGCTGGATACCGGGATCTTCTGCGTGTTTCCGTCGCCGGGAAGCCCCGTGCCCGATCCCCTGACGGGCCTCCCCGGTGTGCGCGTGACCGTCTGTCCCGGTTTGGCCGGCCGGCCGGACGCGGTGAGTATCAGTACGTTTCGCGACGACGGGTGGCTGGATAACACCGCCGCCCTGGTGCGCGTCACGGACGGCCCGGCGCAGGTACTCGTCACGATTTACCAGGCCGCCGGACCTGGCGCCGATCTGGCGCCCCGGCTTCAGGTTCTCCGCCTGTCCAGCGACGGCATGGCGCCGCAACCCGAAATGCCCGCCGCTGCGCCCGCGGGCCGGGAACCGGATGTAATGGCGCATGTTCAGGCCACCGGAGACGTGCCCGGTCAGTTCGGAGACTGGATTGGCAAGCGTGGCAGCCGCGCGTGGATCGAGGGCTTTGGCGTCACCGACAAGGGGCCGATCGCGGCGGGCGATATGGAATATCAAGGCGTCCTCGGCCGCGGCTGGCTGTCGCCCTGGGTCGATAACGGCAAGTTCTGCGGCAGTCGCGGCATGGCCCTGCCACTGCTTGGCCTGAATGTGCGCCTGAAGGGCGAAGCGGCGAACCAATACACTGCCCGTTATTCGGCGACCTTCGTCGATGGCAGTGCCGTGGGACCGATCGAGGAGGGAAACAGTTGCGAGTCACCCGGCCTCGCCGCATTGGAATCGTTCCTGATCGAACTGGTGCCGAAAACCGGCGCCGCCTCGGCCGACCGGAGCGGAACCGGACGGGCGGCGACCAGAGCCACCGCGCCCAGAGCCCCGATCCGCCCAGGCCGCCGCTGAACCGCCGACCTGACACCGCCGGCCCGATCTGGGAACGCGTTTTGAAATTCTTGTTCGTCCACCAGAACTTTCCTGGCCAGTTCGTCCATATTCTTCGCCATTTGGTGAAGATGGGCGGCCATGAGATCGTCTTCGTCACGGAACCGAACACGAATCACATCGAGGGTGTCCGCAAGGTTCCCTATATGAAACCCCGCCCGGCCTTCGTGGAAACCCATATTGCCGCGCGGGAACTGGATATCGCGGCCCGCCGCGCCGACATCGTGGCCACCACCGCGCGCACCCTACGGGAACTGGGTTTCACGCCGGACATCGTGATCGGCCACGCGGGGTGGGGCGAAATGCTGAACCTCGTCGATGTCTGGCCGAACGTTCCCTCGATCCGCTATATGGAGTTCTATTACCGGACGGATGGCGCGGACGTGATCTTCGATCCGGAGTTTCCGATCGATCCGTCCGATTATCCGCGTATTCGCGCGAAAAACGCCGTCAATCATCTTTCGCTGGATCAGGACGGCCTTGGCGTCTCGCCCACCCAGTGGCAGCTATCGACCTATCCGGATTGGGCACGGTCCCGGATCGATCTGCTGTGGGAAGGTGTGGATCTGGAAATGTGTTCGCCCGATGCGTCGGTGCGGGAAAAATCGCTCACGATCGGCGATCTCTCGATCGAACCCGAGGATCTGCTGGTCACCTACGTCACCCGCGATCTGGAACCGTATCGGGGCGTGCATCCGATGATCCGCGCTTTGCCCGATTTGTTGCAGGCACGAAAGAACATCAAGGTCGCGATGGTGGGCGGAACCGGCGTCAGTTATGGCTCTCCGCCCCCGGATGGCGGCAACTGGCGGGACAGGTTTCTGCGGGAAGTGGAAGGCCGGATCGATCCAACCCGCATCGTTTTTCCGGGCCGGATCCCTTACCAGGCATACATCTCCATGCTGCGCCGGTCCGACGCGCACGTGTACCTGACCTATCCGTTCGTCGCGTCGTGGTCGTTGCGGGAAGCCATGGCAATCGGCTGCGCCATCGTCGGCAGCGATACCGCACCGGTGCGTGAGTTCATCACGCATCGTAAAACCGGCTTGCTGACATCGTTCTTCGACCCGCCGGCCCTCGCCGCCGCGGTGCTGGAAGTTCTGGAAAACAAGAAACTCGCGCGCAGCCTGCGCAAAAACGCCCGGCTTTACGCGGAACGCCATCTGGGTATGGACGATTACCTGCGCGTGTTTTCGGATAAGATCGAGACCCTGACAGGCCTGTCCCTGTTGGTTCCGGAAACGCGCCCAGGCCCGGCCGCGAAAAGCCGCCGGGCCAGGCGCTAACGGCTATTTTCCGGCGGCGCGCGCCTGCGCCACGACCCGCGCCAGCTCCGCCGCGCCAACCGCGCCCGGCAGCACGTCGTCGCCAATGACCATCGCGGGCGTGCCCTGGATGCTCAACAGGTGCGCCAGCCGCAAGTTCGCGTCGATCTGCGCCTGAACCGGGGCACTGTCCATGTCCGCGAGCAACCGCTGTGTATCCAAACCAAGTCTTTTCGCCGTCGCCTCCAACGAGGCGCGCGAGATATCGGACGGGTTGCGCATGACCGCCTCCCGCATTTTCTCATAGGCATTCTGCTTGTGCGCGGCGAGCAACGCCTTCGACCCGAGCACGCTGGCAGCGCCCAAAATCGGCAAATCCTTATAAACCAGCCGCACATCGCGATCCTGGGCCAGGAAAGCGGTCATTTCGGGGTCCAGCTTATGGCAATAAGGGCAGCGGACATCGAAGAACTCGACGATCGTGATCTTCCCGGCGGGGTTCCCCCCGACCGGATCGTTCGGCGTGACCAGCACATCCCGCGCGGCGGCCAAGGCAGCGCGGGCAGCGGATCGCTCCCGCTCGCCGTCGTCGTTTTGCAGGGCCGCCACGGCATCGCGCAGAATCGCCGGATCGGTCCGCAGCGCGTCGCGCAGGATCGACACGATTTCCGCCCGTTGGGCTGGCGTGAACTCCGCGGCCGTCGCGGCCACGGCAAAGGGCGACGCTGGCGTCAGCAGCAGCAACGCGGCGAACGGCACCGCCGCCGGGGCGTGGAAAGGGAGCCTCATGGTCGGGATTCTTTTCTGACGGTGTTCGGGGACAGGTCAACTTTAACAGATTCCCGGGCGGCGCGAAGGGTTCAACAGGTCAGCCGGCCATTCCCGCGTGGCAAGGCAAACGCTTGAACGGCACCGCTGTGCCTCTGCCCGTCATGGCACGGCTCGACCGGGCCATCCGGAGCGGCAACACCTCGCGACGGAGGGCACCGAATGGTCCCAGGCGGCGATGTCTTCGGAAACGGAGCCGCCGTCGCCGGTGCCGATGGCACGGTCGAGCCGTGTCATGACGGAGAACGGCGCGCCGCCACATGCAAGCGATTGCCCTGTCCCGCGGGGAACATCCGGTTGCCGCTGCCCCCGAACGCGTTTAAGGCATTTTCCTGTATCGGCGCGGCGCGAACCGGCCCCGGCGAAATGCGCCCGGAGGCAGGCCTGCGTGAACGGAAATTTCGCGTCGGTTACCGGAGAGAGCACAGACCGCACGCCGGATCGCGCAGCCGGGCAACAGATTTAAGGACCAGAGACGGGAATGGCGCCGATACCAACGACGAATTCGGTTACTCCAGCCCGCCCGAAGCGGACATCGCCCCGTTTCCTGGGCTTTCGCCTCGCGGCCCCGGTGGTGCTCGGGCTTCTGACCGCCGGTTGTTCCACTTTTGACTCGCTTCAACGCACCCTTTTGGGTGGCGGGCCGCGGCAAGGCCAGCCCGGATACGTCCAGGGGTTCGTTGGCGCCGCCGTCGCGGACGAGCCGAGCGCGGCGCTGGTGGGCCGGGATATTTTGTCGGCGGGCGGCAACGCAGTGGACGCGGCGGTGGCCGTCGGCCTCGCCTTGACCGTCACCATGCCGTCCCGCGCCGGGCTTGGCGGCGGCGGTGCGTGCGTCGCGTATAATCCCGCCTCCAAATTGCCCCCGGAAGCCTTCGTCTTCGTGCCGCCATCCGTGGTCACGGTCGGCGGCGGAGACCGGCGGGCCGCCGTGCCCATGACCGCCCGCGGCATCTATTTGCTGCACGCCCGTCAGGGAAGATTGCCGTTCGAGATGTTGCTGGAAAAGGCCGAGCGGCTCGCCCGCTTCGGCGTTCCGGTTTCACGCGCCTTCGCCCGCGACCTCGCACTGATCGCCGCCCCGCTGTTTGGCGATCCCAACGCCCGCGCCGTCTTTGGACGCGGCGGCGCGCCGCTGGCCGAGGGACAGACGATGACGCAACCCGAACTCGCCGCCACGTTGGCGCAGTTACGGGCGTCTGGGGTCGGCGACATGTATCAGGGCGCGATGGCGCGCCGAATCGTGGAAAATTCCGCCAACGCCGGGGTTCCCATCGGCGCGGGCGATTTGCGCGCGGCATTGCCCGCGATCCAATTGCCCGCGGTGGTCCGCATGGGCAACGACAGCGTCGCGTTTCCACCGACCGATGGCGGTCTGGCCGCCGCCGCCGCCCTGATGACGCTGCGCGATCGGCCCGCCGATGCGCAGGCAGCGCTGCTACGTTCCTTGGCCGCCGCCGCCCGCTGGCGCGCCGGCGGCGCGAACTCAGAGCAGGTGCTGAACAGCCAGCTCGACGCGCCCGCATCGATCCCCCTGTATCCCGCGACGACCAGTTTCGTGACAATGGACTCGGCCGGCGGCGCGGCCGCCTGCGCCCTGACCATGAACAATCTTTTTGGTACGGGACGGATGGTTCCGGGTCTCGGTTTTCTGACGGCCGCGTCGCCCGCCGGGATGACGCCCCCGCTGCTGGCCGTGGGTGTCGCCTGGAGCCCGCGTTACAACGCTTTCCGCGCTGCGGCGGGCGGCAGCGGGCAGGCAGGCGCGGGACTCGCCGCGGGCGCCGCGCTGGCGAACACGCTGCGCGCCCGTCAACCAATGCCAGACCTGGTGCCCGATCCCGGACGGGCCAATGTGATTGCCTGCGCCGGCTATTTGCCGGGCTCAGAGTCCAGTTGCGGCGCGGTCGCGGACCCGCGGGAATTCGGACTTGTTGGCCGCTGACGTCGATTGGAACGAAGGGAGACAACAACATGCGCGTATTCACATCGGCGCTCGCGCTGATTCTGACGGCTTCGATGGCGCTTGCGGCCGAAACGCCAGGACTTGCCACCTCGGCCGGTCCCGGGCGGGTCATCTGCAAGACCGCGACGGCCTGCGAACTGGGTATTGGCAGCCCAGCGAAGCTGAAATACCGGATCGACGTGACCGCGCTGCCCGCCGAGGACAAAGACCGGCTGAGCAAGCAATGCGGTCCCAAGGGCGAAAAACCCTGCATCGCCACCTTCGACGGGACTGAAATGGGCGACCCGGTCAAGATCAAGGCGGCCAAAATCAAATGGTACAATTGATCTCGCCGTGGCGCTGAAAATCGGCCGGGGCGCTGCGGCGCCACCGTTCATTGTCATGGATGTGATCGCCGCGGCCAACGCCCGGCAGGCCATGCTGCCCCCCGGCGCGCCCAAAATCATCCGCATGGAAGTCGGGCAGCCGGGCACCGGCGCGCCAGCCGGGGCAGTGGCGGCGGCACAGGCGGCCCTGCGATCTGGCGATCCGTTGGGATACACAGAAGCGTTCGGGCGGATCTCGCTGCGGGAGCGGATCGTGGCGCATATCCGGTCCTGGTATGGGCTGGAGGTGCCGGTTTCTCGCGTGGCGGTGACGGTTGGCGCGTCCGGGGCGTTTCCTCTGGCGTTCCTGGCGGCATTCGATCCGGGCGACCGCGTGGCCATGGCGTCGCCGTTTTATCCGCCTTACGTGAATATTCTGACCGCTTTGGGTATCGAGCCCGTCATCCTGGAAGCGGGTCCACAGACGCGGTTTCAGCCAAACGTGGCGATGCTGGAACGGCTGGACCCGAAGCCGGACGGGCTGATGATAGCCAGCCCGTGCAATCCGGCGGGGACGATGCTGCATCCGGCGGAACTCGCCGCGATCGCGCGCTGGTGCGACGCGAATGGCGTCCGTCTGATCAGCGACGAGATTTATCACGGCCTGCATTACGACAGTCCGATCGCCACCGCCGCCGCGTTCAGTCCGAACGCGATCGTGGTGAACAGTTTCTCGAAATACTTCTCCATGACGGGATGGCGCATCGGCTGGATGGTACTGCCCGAGGCGTTGGTGCGCCCGGTGGAATGTCTGGCGCAGAACATGTTCATCAGTGCGCCGTATATTGCCCAGGTGGCGGCGGAAGCGGCGTTCGATTGCGGCGCGGAACTGGATGCGAATATCGCGCGTTATCGAAGGTCTCGCGATGCTTTGCTGGCGGCATTGCCGGACGCAGGGTTCCCGGATCTTTCGCCGGCCGAGGGGGCGTTTTATTTGTTCGCCGACATTGGCGCGCGGTCGAACGACAGTGTCGCGTTTTGCGCGCGGATGTTGAAGGAGGCCGGGGTCGCGGCCTCGCCAGGCGTGGATTTCGATCGCACAAGGGGAAACCGGTTCGTGCGGTTCAGTTATTGCGGACCGGAAGCGGATATGCGGGAAGCGGCAGAGCGGTTGAAGGCGTGGCGGTAACGCCTGCCATCTCATGCCGTCGGGCCAAACGCTAAGCGGCCGGCGCTGCCGCCTGCTTGCGTTTCCGCTCGTGCCACGCCTCCATCAATTGCAGTACTGTGGCCGAGGTTTCCTCGATTGACCGGCGCGTGACATCGATCACCGGCCAGCCGTGCCGGTTGCAAAGCCTGCGCGCCCACAGCAATTCCGACTTCACCGATTCCTCGTCCACGTAATCCGTTTCGGTGTGCCGAATCGCGCCCACCTGGCCAACCTTGCCGATCAGGCGCAGCCGGTGCCGTCTTATATCGATCAAAGACTGCGCCTCGATCGCCAGGCCGATGACCGGGCAAGTGGCATGCTCCAACCCATCCGGCAGGCCCGCGTGCGGCACCAGCGGCACATTCGCCGCCTTGATGCCGCGATTGGCGAGATAAAAGCATGTTGGCGTTTTCGAACTGCGGGACACGCCGACCAGGATAACGTCGGCCTCGGTCAGGCCCGGCTGCGCCTGGCCGTCATCGTGTTGCAGCACGTAATGCATGGCATCGATGCGTTTGAAATAATCGGCATTCATCACATATTGCCGGCCCGGCCGATGCGTCGCGATCTCGCCGATATATTCCTGCAACATGTTCATGACCGGATCGAGGACGTTGACGATCGGCACGTGCAGCCGGCGGCAGGTCGTTTCCAACTCGACGCGCAGCGCCTGATCGACCAAGGTCGATAGCACGGGACCTGGCCAGTCCTCGATGGCTTCCAGCACGCGGCTGAGCTGAAAGCTGGTGCGGATCAGGCTCCAGCGGTGCGTGACCATCTCGGTCTTTTCGAATTGCGCGCCGGTCGCGCGCGCCAGCGTGGCGAGTGTTTCGCCGGTGGCCTCAGAGACCAAATGCAGGTTGATCGGGCGTGCGGTCATGTCGGCGATCCCCGTCGGCGGCGACGACAAGATGCGGCGGCAAAGGGGCCGTGTCGAGACTCCCGATGGCGGCCTCGCGCGCACGGCCTCACCCTGCTAAGCGGCCCGCCATGCGCATCCTCTTCGTCACCTCCAACCGACTGGGCGACGCGGTGCTGTCCACCGGCCTGCTGGACCATCTGATCCGGGCATACCCTCACGCGCGCATCACCGTCGCCTGCGGGCCGGTGGCGAAGGGCGTGTTTACGCGCATGCCGAACCTGGAGCGGATCGTGGTCATCGCCAAGCAGCCGTATGGGCGGCATTGGCTGCCGTTATGGTGGATGGCGGCCGCGCGATGGTGGGACCTGGTCGTCGATATCCGGGGATCGTTGCTGTCCTGGCTGGTGCCCACGCGGCGGCGGGCGATCATGCGGCCCAGTACGGGCCATAAGACGGCGCAGCTCGCGCGGATTTTGCGCGTGTCGCCGCCGCCCATGCCGGTGGCCTGGTTCAATGCCGCCGACGCGGCGCGTGTCGCTGATCTGTTTCCGGCGGGACGCCCGGTCATCGTTCTGGCCCCCACCGCCAATTGGGCGCCCAAAATCTGGCCCGCCGGACATTTTGTGGCGCTGTTTCACCGTCTCGCCGAGACCCATTTTCCGGGCGCCATCCCGGCCGTGATCGCCGGTCCGGGAGAGGCCGAGGCGGCGATGGCGGCGCCGGTGCTTCAGGCGCTGCCAGAGGCGATCGATCTGGTGGGGAAGCTCAGCTTGCCCGAAATCGCAGCGTTCCTGGCGCGGTCTGAGCTTTTTGTAGGGAACGATTCCGGCCTGATGCATTTGGCCGCCGCGGCCGGAGCGCCAACTTTGGGTTTATTCGGTCCCACGAACGCGGCGGAATACGGACCGGCCGGCCGGTGCGCGCTGGCCTTGACGGGACCCGGCCGGGACATGGCGGCGATCGGCGTGGCGGCAGCGTTGGACGCAGCCGGGCGATTGCTGGCGCCGTCACCGGCATGACGGCGCCAGACGAGGCGCGGAGACCCGGCGCAGTTCAGAACACCTGTTCGCCATGCAGGGCGATATCCAGTCCTTCCCGTTCGTCGTCGCCGTTGACCCGCAGACCGACCAGCGCCTTGGTGATCAGCAACAGGACCCAACTGACCGCCGCGACGTAAACGATCGTCGCAGCCACCGCGATCGCCTGAGTCGCGAACAGACCCGGACCACCGATGTAAACCCCGTTGGGCGCGTCCTTGGTCGCCGTCAGCGCGCCATAGGCGAGCCAGCCGGTCGCCAGCATGCCGATCATCCCACCGACGCCATGCACGCCGAACGCGTCCAGACTATCGTCGTATTTCAGCGCCGCCTTCAGCGTGGTGGATGCCCAGAAGCAGGCGAAGCCCGCGACGAATCCGATCAGCAGCGCCGACCCAGGCAGCACGAACCCGGCCGCGGGGGTAATCGCCACAAGCCCAGAAACGGCGCCGGAAATCGCGCCAAGAACAGAGGGTTTGCCGCGCAACGCCCATTCGGCGAAACTCCAGGCCAAGGTCGCGGCCGCGGCGGCAATCTGGGTGACGAGCACGGCCATGCCCGCCCGGCCATTGGCGGCCAGGGCGCCGCCAGAGTTGAAGCCCATCCAGCCCACCCATAACAGCGATGCGCCGATGACGGCATAACTGAGGTTCCAGGGCGCCATATTTTCGGTGCCGTAACCGATGCGCCGCCCCAGCATCAACGCGCAAACCAGCCCGGTGATGCCACAGTTGATTTCAACCACCGTGCCGCCCGCGAAATCGGCGACACCCAGTACGGCGAGCCAGCCGGTGGCGCTCCAGACCCAGTGGGTGAGCGGGGCATAGACCAGCAGCGACCACATGGTGAAAAAGATCAGCATCGCCGAGAACTTCATCCGGTCCGCGCAGCTTCCGGTGACCACGGCCGGGGTGATGATCGCGAACGCCATCTGGAACATGATGAACACCGTTTCCGGGATCGTCGTGGGCTGCGCGTTCTCCGTGCCCGCGCCCAGTACGAACGCCTTATCCCAGTCCACCGCGATCCCGTTCAGGAACAAACGGGAGAAATCGCCGATATAGGGCGCCCATTTTCCGGTGCCGTTGGTGAAGGCCAGAGAATACCCCGCCACAACCCAAACGATGGTCATGGCGGCGCAAAGGCTGAACGACTGCATCATGATCGCCAGCAGGTTTTTCTTCCGCACCATGCCCGCGTAAAACAACGCCAATCCCGGTACCGTCATCAACAGCACCAGAATCGTGCTGACCAAAACCCACGCGACGTCGCCCGCGACAACTTCCCGCATCGCCATTCCCCCCGATTTTCTCGCTTCCCCTGTCAAAAATCGTGCCAGTTCTGCGTCACCCGAGGGACCGGCTTCCCGGGCCGGTATGCTCAGAGATACGGCAGGCCGCGTTGCTCCGTCCCTGGGCTTTTGGCGAACGATTAACCCGGACGCTCGCGACATGGCCTGCTTATATATTGGGCGCCGGTTCCGCGGGTTGACGCTCCTTGGCTTCCCGGCCATGCCCCTTCGCGACGGTGGACAGGAGATTCCCGCCATGCCCGAAATTTCGAAGGCCGATGTCTGCGTGGTCGGCGCTGGTCCGGTCGGCGGCACGCTGGCCTGCCGCCTGGCTGCCGCCGGGGTGACGACGGTGCTGGTGGATCGCGCGGCGCTGCCGCCACTGGCGCATCCGGCGTTCGATGGCCGCGCCTATGCGATCGCCGCGGGGTCTCGCGCGTTGCTGCGGGAGGCGGGTCTGTGGGACCGGCTGCCGGACCCGCCCAACCCAATCCTGGATATTCGCGTCACGGACGGGCGCGTCGGACGCCCAGCATCGCGCCTGCATCTGCATTTCGACCATCGCGAAGCCGGCGGCGAACCCGGTCCCTTCGGCTGGATGGTGGAGGCACGCGGGCTGCGGCGAGCGCTGAACGCGCATATTCAAACTCTGCCCCATCTGCGCGTCTTCGCGCCGGCGGAAGCCGAGGTCGAACGATCCGAAGACCATGCCTTGGTGCGGGTGCGCGGCGGTCCCGCGGTGGAATGCCGGTTGGTCGTCGCCGCCGAGGGCCGGCAATCGCCGCTGCGGGAAGCGGCTGGTATTCCGGTGACGCGGCTAAGTTACGGCCAGACCGGGATCGTCTGCGCGATCAGCCACGAACGGCCCCATAATAATATGGCACTGGAACATTTCCTGCCCTCTGGTCCCTTCGCCGTGCTGCCCATGGCGTCAAGCGCAGATGCGGAGGCGGGCGGCGCGCCGAATGTTTCCGCCATCGTCTGGACGGAGCGAACGCGGATGGCGGACACCATCCTGGCCCTGGACGACCGGCGCCTGGCGCGGGAAATCCGGCGGCGGTTGGGCGACTATCTGGGGGAACTCCGGACGGTCGGGCGGCGCTGGAGTTATCCACTGTCGGCGATGCTCGCCCATCGTTACGTCGATACGCGGCTGGCGCTGGCGGGGGACGCGGCGCATGGCATCCATCCGATCGCGGGTCAGGGCTTAAACCTGGGGTTCCGGGACGCGATCGTCCTGGCCGAGCTGGTGATCGAGGCGAAGAACGCGGGAGACGACGTGGGCTCCACTGCACTGCTGACGCGGTATCAGCGGGCGCGGCGGCCAGATAACCTGGCGATGCTGGCGATGACCGATGGGTTGGACCGGTTGTTCAGCACGGACAACCCGGCGGCGCGGCTGGCGCGCGATCTGGGGATCGCGGGGGTGGATCGGGCGGGGCCTTTAAAGCGGGCGTTCATGCGGCGGGCGATGGGCACGTGAGACCGAAGGCTGGTTCCATATTGGCCGCGCGAGCAGCTAATGAGACTCCCGTCCGTAAAGACCTCCCGGGAGTCCTGGTGGCGAGATGAGACACGGGATGCGCATTAGCCGGAACGCTTCGGTCGCGCTCGACCTGTTGCGTGGTGCCGCCGCGTTAACGGTCTTTCTGCATCACACCGATATGTTTGATTTGGACGCAGGGGCGCTGGCGTGGTTCCGGCGGGATGTCGGCCATAGCGCGGTCGTTATCTTCTTCGTTTTATCGGGATACGTAATTGCCTCGACGCTGCCCTCTGGGGGAGGCGCGTTAGAATACGCCATCCGGCGGGCCGCGCGTATATATTCGGTGGCCATTCCCGCCCTTATACTAACGTTGCTGCTCGATTTTGTCATGGTTCATTGGGGTCTCGCGCCCGATGTCCCGGTCTATCAGTTGCATCGCGCCTGGATCTATCTGCCGATCGCTCTGACCTTCACGGGGCATTTTTGGAACCTGTCCGAACCAGCCTTTTCCAACACCCCCTATTGGTCGTTGACTTACGAGGTTTGGTATTATGTCCTGTTCGCGATCGCCGTGTTTGGGCGGGGCGTGACGCGATGGGCCTTGCTCTTCGCGATACTGTTTGCCATGGGGCCAAAACTTTGGCTCTTACTCCCCACCTGGGCCGGAGGAGTGCTGATCGCGCATCTATGGCGGTGGAAGCAAATGGCCCGTGGCCAGTGCCGGTTGTTGGTCCTTGCGACTCTGGGATTGTTCATCATCGCGAAAACAATGCATTGGGAAGATCCGGTCAACGAACTGGCACAGGCCGCCGTCGCCGGCTGGTTTCCATTCCCGCTGGGATTTTCCCAGTGGTTCGCCGGAGATTTCTGTATCGGCTGCCTGACCATGGGCTTGGTTTATGGCGTCGGCGGCGCGGCGTTTCAGTTTCCGGCGTCGTTGGGGATGGCGATAACGGGTTTCGCGAAACTCAGCTTCGGTCTCTATCTCGTTCATTATCCGATGTTGCTGATCTGGCATGGATTGCTGCCCGGCCACGGCTGGGCCACGATGGGTCTGTCACTGCTATGCGCCCTGGGCTTCGCCGCGCTGGCAGAGCCCCAGAAGACCCACGCGCGGCGCCTGCTGGCCTGGTTGGCCGGCCGGCTTCCGCGCGGAAGCCGCGACGAACTCTTGGCCGCCGAAATTAATCGCGGCCCGATATCCGAACGACCCGGCTTGGCGCCGCCAGATACTCATACCTGAAGCAGCCGCGACATACCGGCCTCCCGCGCCGCGTGGCACAGGAAATCCACCAGAAGCCCGATATCCGTAGTACCATTCACGGTGGCGACCCGCGTCAAACCGTTGATCTCCGCCACGGCATCGACCGCGCCCAAAAGAGCGGGATTGCCATCGGACAGCAGCAGCACCGGCAGATCCTGGTCGTAACCGGCAATCGTCTTCAACACATGGTACCCATCCTGATACCGGCCATCCAGATCGGCGATCACCGCGATCGGATGAATCCCGCGCAGCATCGGCGTCAGGTCATCGGCACTGCCCGCGTGCTCCACCCCAATGTCGAGGAATTCGCAGATCATATCGAGCGGATCGTTGTTTTCGTCGCTATCGCGCACGATCAGAACTGCATGCCTGACCGGATCGAGCCGGTCGCTGAACGGCTTCATGTCCGTCGCCGGATTAAGAAACGCTGCTGTGCCCATGTGTACCATAGCCGCCTCCGGTTGGCCGTCCGACCAAGAACCTTTTTGGTCTCGTCGTTCCGCGACCATTAAAGCTTGCGGCAACCTTGCGCCCGGCGCCAGAGCATTTGACGTTAGTATTCCGTGAACTACCGTGAATTCGACAGGGCTTCGGCTCTGAATTGCATTTTCACGTATGCGACCGCGCCCGGGCCTCTCGATCCATGGCTTCCCGTATGCGCTTTTTCGCGTCCTCGGCGTCGCCCCAGCCCGCGATCTTAACCCATTTTCCCGGTTCGAGATCTTTATAGTGTTCGAAAAAATGCTGGATTTGTTCCAATGTGATCTGCGGCAAATCGGTATAGTTCCGCACGCCGACGTAGCGTTGCGTTAACTTGGAAGACGGCACCGCGATGATTTTCTCGTCTCCGCCGCCATCGTCGCTCATGTTCAGGACGCCGACCGGACGCACATTGATCACCGCGCCCGGGATGATCGGGCGGGTATTGGCAATCAGCACATCGATCGGATCGCCATCTTCGGACAAGGTATGAGGCACAAACCCGTAATTCCCGGGATAACGCATCGGTGTGTACAAGAACCGGTCGACCACCAGCGTGCCGGCCTCCTTGTCCATCTCGTACTTGATCGGCTCGCCGCCAATGGGAACCTCGACAATCACGTTGATGTCGTCGGGCGGATTATAACCAACGGCGATGGCTTCGATACGCATGGTCCTGTATCCTGAGGTATGAGAATGGCGTGGCGAAACCTATCACGCCGCCCGCCCGCCATCCAACGGCCAAGCCGGTATCGCGCGAAACCGTTGCCGCTGGGCAGCGGCCGTCGTATGCCGGCGGTGGTCAATCGGAAAAACCCTTCGGAGGAACCGCCATGGACGCCGCCCAGGATACCACCCGCCGCCCGCGCGAACCCGTGAAACCCGAGGCGCTGTCCCCCGCCTTGTTCGCGCATTTCGTCGTCCGCACCTCGAATTTCGACGCGATGCGGCAATGGTACCTGACCGTCCTTAACGCCAGGGTGGTACACGACAACGGCACCTTGTGCTTCATGACCTATGACGACGAGCATCACCGGCTCGCGTTGGTCAACGTTCCCGGGCTGCAAAAACCCGCGGCGGACAGTTGGGGGCTGAACCATCTGGCCTATAGCTATAACTCGTTGCGCGACCTGCTTTCGACCTATGTCCGGCTGCGCGGCGAGGGAATCGTTCCCTTCCGCCCGATCAATCACGGCCCGACCGTGTCGATGTATTACCACGATCCCGACGGCACAGGCGTCGAGTTGCAGGTTGACACCTTTGCGACCAAGCAAGAGGCGGAAACCTGGTTCGGGCGCGACGAGTTCAAGGAAAACCCGATCGGGGTTCTGTTCGATCCGGAAGACCTGCTGCGGGATTTCGAGGCGGGCGTGCCGGAAATAGAGCTTTTGACGCGTCCAAGGGGCAAGGCGGCGCCCAGTCTCGCCACGCGCGGGTAAAGCCTGGGCGCCAAAACCCCCACGTCGCGGGTATCGAAGCGCCAGCCATCCCCCGGTGGCGCTTCTTGGCAGAGGCATGGGGTTTGGTCTCATACGAACCGCCCGAACGATTGACTCATGGCACGGCTTCTCCCCCTCGTCATGGTACGGCTCGACCGGGCCATCGGGAGAGGTACGCCATTGCGAGATTGGCCACGATAAACCGCAGAAAGCGCCTCTCGTTCGATCGACGTGCCGAGCGTCAATCGTTCGGACGTTTGGCATAAGTGCGGCAGCGCGACGGGCTTATACCAACCCGCAGAACGTTTGACCCATCGCTACGTCCTCTCCGCGTCATGGCACGCCCCCGAGCGGGCCATCGGGAGCGGTACACCATTCCGAGAGCGGCCACGATAAACTGCGGAAAGCGCCTCCCGTCCGATCGCCGTGCCGCTCCCGATGGTCCGGTCGAGCCGAACCATGACATGGTGGAGAGGCCATGCCGAGAGTCAAGCGTTCCGCCGGTTGGCATTATAGCCTCGCTCCAAGCCCCCGCATGGGATCGTTCAGGTCGCCGCCATAAAATCCGTGGATTTCGCACCACGCGTCGAAAGAGAGCAACGACCAAATCAGCGGAACCCGGTTGGCCGCGCCGCTCATATGGCTCTCGATCGCGGCGGCGACATAGGGGGCCTGGAAGACTCCGCGGGCGGCGATCCGGTCCGGGGCGAGCATCCGCCGGATATAGGGTTGCAACGCCCCCCGGTACCAGGAAGCATCGGGCGGTCCGAAGCCCATCTTCGGCTTATCGGCCACCAGCTTGGGCACCCAGTCGCGGATGGCGTTCCGGAAGACGATTTTCCCGGTTTCACCATCGCACATCGCCGGCCAATCGAACGTCAACGCAAGGTCGATCGTTTCGTTGTCCAGCAGCGGCACCCGCGTTTCCAGCCCGTGCGCCATGGACAGCTTGTCTTCGACCATCAGCAGGCCCGCGAGGTAGGTTTTCGAGTCCAGGTACATCAGCCGGTCCCAATCGTCCTCCGACGGGCACGTCGCGGTGACGGATTCCACGGCGGCCGCCAGATCGTACTCGCCCGCAGCGCGACGGAAAGCCGCCGTGAACGCCTCGGCGATTTCATGGGTGGGCACCGGATACCGCAGCATTTCCAAAAGGCGCCGCCCGGGATCTCTCCCATCTGGCGGCCGGCGGAATCGGCGCAGGAATCGGTCGAGCCGTCCCGACGGAGGCAGCACCGGGTAAGGTAACCTCAGATGCGCGTATCGCGACACGTAACCGCCAAGAATCTCGTCGCCGCCGCACCCGGAGAGCACGACCTTCGTATCGCGGCTGACCCGTTCCGCGATGAGGTAATTAACATAAGCCATGCCCATGCGCGGCTCTTCCAGCGCGTCGATCGTGCGGTGCAAAGCGCCAATAAGCGCGTCAGGCGCGAGTTCCAATTCCACATGAGCGACGCCCAAATCGCTCGCCACGGCGCGAGAGAATTCCCGCTCGTCCACGAACCGGTCCTCGCCCACGCCGTCCAACTGGAAGATACAGGAATAGGCGTGTACGCCTGGATCGATCGAATGGGCGCCCGCGACGATCGAACTGGAATCGATGCCGCCGGACAAATAGGCCATCACGGGCACATCCGCCGCCAACTGCCGCGCCAGCGCGCCTTCCAGCACATGGCGCAATTCCGCCGCCGCATCGGCCGGTGCCCGCGCGCGGCGATTGAATGCCATGTCCCAGTATTGGGCGCGCCGATGCCGCCCCGGTTCTTCCAGCAGCAGGTGACCGCCTTCCAACTGTTCGATGCCTCTGAACATCGACCGGCCGCGCCAGACATTCTGGCTTTGAAAATAGGCGAACAGCGCGGTTTCGTCCGCCAACGCCGGAACCAGATCGGAGGCAAGGATGCCGCGGATTTCCGAGCCGAATACCAGCGTGCCGTCGTCGCGTCGCGCCAGATAAAGCGGCTTGATGCCCAGGCGGTCGCGCGCCAGCATCAGGCGCCTTGTTTTCGCATCCCAGGCGGCGAAGGCGAACATTCCGTTCAGCCGTGGCAATAAGCCTTCACCCCATTCCTCGTAGCCGTGTACCAGCACTTCCGTATCGGAATGATCGGTGGCGAAACGGTGACCTTTGGCCTCCAATTCGCGGCGCAAAGGGCGGTGGTTATATATTTCGCCGTTGAAAACGACCTGAACGGTGCCATCCTCATTGCCCATCGGCTGATCGCCGGTTTCCAGATCGACGATGGCCAGACGGCGAAATCCCAGGGCAAGGTCGTTGTCGGACCAGAAACCGTCGCCATCGGGGCCACGATGTTGGATGGCGGCCGCCATCGACCGCGTGCGCCCGCCCGCGTCGCCAAGCCGGCCCCAGTGCAAAATTCCAACGAAACCGCACATCAGCCGGACTGCCCCCCAAGTTCCAATGGCGCCCCAAGATCCAATGGCGCCGCAGGATCGGCGTAAATCCGCTCCAGCGCCGCGGCAATTCGCGCGGGATCGTGCCAGCGTTCGACGAACCGGCGGGACTGCCGGCCAAGGTCCGGCAAAGTCTCTGGTGCCGCGAGAATGCGCGCGAGATCGTCGTCCAGCGTGCGCGGGTCGAGGCGGACGATCGGCAGGTCCGCCAACATCTCCTTGGGCACGAAATGGCAATCTTCGTCGCGAATATACGCCGCGACGGGTTTGCCCATGGCCATCAACTCCACCGCGAAACCGCCATACCAACCCGCCTGTATTTGGTCGATCGCAAGATCGGCGTCGCGATAGAGTTCCATCGCTTCCGCGTGCGGTTTGTTTTCAATCAGCAGAAGTTCGAAACCGAAACGGTCCTTCAGCCGATCCAACGCTGCCAAAATCATCGGCGTCCCCTTGATCGCCCCGCTACTGGGCGCGTGCACGATCCGTGGCCGGCGATCCGTGCGCGGCAACACGATGTTCTGCGCGGCGATATCGACATTCGCATACGGCAGAAAAGTTCCATTTGGAACGAAATGTCCCAGTTCCGGATTGAGATAGAAAACCCTGTCCATCAAAGGCAGCAACTGCGCGATCATCGCTTCCCGATGCGCGTCGTAATCGGAACGGCAGGTGGCATAAGCCGGGCACCCGTCAGGCTTGCACATCGTCACCGCGTTGGTCGCGAAGGATTTACCCGCGATGCGCGCATCGCAACCTTGCAATGTCATGAACACATGACGGCCCAAACGCCGCGCGAGCCGCACGTCCCAAAGCTTGTTCTTGTTTTCCGCGGGATCGGGCTTGTATGCCTCGCCGAAATCGGCCCAGAGTAGAAACCCCTGTCCGAAATAATAATGGATGACATCGTAACGGAACGGCGCGGTCAGCGCGTGCGTGAGCCGGCGCCGGCGGTTCGCGGGCGTGTTATCCCCGACCTCGTTCATCACGCGATCCGCCGGGTAGCCAAGCCAGGTGCCGAAATTCACCACGAGGTCGCTGCGATGGCCGCGGGCACGTTCCGCGCGCGACAGCGTCCACGGTTGATTACCGACATTCACCGGTCCGTGCAGGATGCGCATGCGTCGTCCCCTTCTTCAGACGACGCCGGTTCTGGGCAGGCGATCGTAGATGTCCACCAGCCGCTGCCACTCGCGGCCCGCGTCGAGTTCGCCAAGCGCCGCAGTGGTATTGGCGCGCAGGGCGTCCGCGAGCCCAGGTTCCTCAATCAGCCGGTTGATCGCGGCGGCGATGGAGCGGGGATCGTAGGGATCGAAGATCAGCCCGGTCTGGTAGCGCGTCACCATGCGCGACGCCTCCGGATGATGCGCGACCAGGGTTGGAAGTTCCGACGCCATATATTCGAATATTTTGTTCGGCAAGGCGAAGGTAAAGTTCCGGCACAGCGCGGGCAGCGTCCAGATGCCGGCGTCAGCCCCGCGCGCCGCCGCAACAACATCGCGCGAAGGCACCGGCGGCAGCAGGATCAGCCGATCCTCCGCCCCGGCATGGCGCGCGATATCCATGTATTCTGTACCGAACATGTCCAACGACGGGCCGCGGATAACGAAGGTGCATTTTGGCGCGAATGCCAGCGCTTCGATAATTGGCTCGATCAAGCGGGTCGGACCGGTGCCGCCTTGCCACAACAGCACGAAGCGGTCCGGAGGCAGGCCGAGTTGCTGTTTCAGCGGCGGATAATGCCGGGTTGGCACAGCGCTCAGGCTCGGGATGTTGCGCACCAGCGCGGGCCGTTTCCCGCCGCCAAGTTCCGCGGCGATGGCGTCGACGATCGATTCGCTGACGGTGATGGTCGCCGAGGCCTCACGCAGCACGCGGGCTTCGAGAGCACGGAGCTCTTCTTTCCAGGCGCCGCTATATGTCTCCAGCCGGGCCGTTTCAAAGTCCCAATGCACATTCTCGCTCGACCACTCGTGGAAGTCGGCAATCAGGTGGGCACCGGTTTCCCGCGCGGCGGCCAGCGCAACGTAACAGGTGTTCAGATCGTGCGCGTGAAAGGCGAAGGGGCGCAGCCGCCGCGCCCAGAAATACATTTCCGCGCCGAGATATCCTGGCTTCTCCATCACAAACGCCGCCGCCGACACGGGTAGAAAATCGAATTTCACGCCCGCGCCCCAATTCAGCGGCTGGGTTAGGACCGCGCCATTGGTCAGGTCGGGGCACAGGACGCGCACACGATAACCGGCATCCGCCAAAGCGCGGGCTTCGCGCTCTACCCGAGGGTCCACGCGCAGATCGGACACGACCAGCATCGCCACGTCGCGCCCATGCGCGTTCCGTCCAATCCGCTCGCCGTTCCAACGTCCGGCGTGAAAGCGGAAATACGCCTGGCGCGCGCGGCTCATCCAGGCCTCCCGCTTTTCCGGAATAAAGGCTTTCAACCGGATTTGCGCGCGCCAAACCCCATAAAAAGCGGCGATGAGAGCTCGTACGAAAGGACGCAACAAAGTCCGGATGAATCTCATGGCTGCTCCCATGGCGCCGCCGGGACGGTTTGCAGAATCCGGTTATACGCGGCCACCTGAAGCGCCACGATTCGTTCTGCAGAGTGATATCGCGCGATCCAGGCGGCGGAGGCGGCGCCAACGCCCGCGGTGTCGGTGGGATCGTTCAGAACGGTCTCCATATGGCGGGCGCATTCATCCGGTGTGATCGCGATCATGCAGGGCGGCGCCGCGCCGAAAAAGGTCTCGCATTGCGTCCGGTCCAAAGCGGTGATGAGGCGGCGTCCGAGCGCCAGGGTTTCGAACCCGGTGCCGCCCAGTGCCGGCAGGGCAAATTGATCGACGACGGCGTGGCAGGTGCAATACCGCTCCCAGAGCTCGCGCTTTTGCATACGCGGCACCCACTCGACAATGCCGGTCAAGCCCAGTTCTTCGATCAGTTCCCGGCTGGCATCGACCTCCTGGCCCCATTCGACAAGCACGATCCGAAACCCGTGGCCGGCGTTCGCCAACATGCCGGCCGCCCGCAGAAAGACATCGTTGCCTTTGCACCAGGACCGGTTTTCGTCCCGCCAGTGCTGACGCGTCGGACTGAAAAATACCACTTCGTGTTGCGGCGGCGTCAGATCGGCACGCGCGGTCCGGAACGATCGTAGCTTCGCGTCGTCGAAGGCATGCGGCAGATAAACCGCACGCGATGGCTGGATCCCGAGCCGCTCCACCGACGGCAAGACGTCTGAGTTGGTGACGAACACCGCGGGCGATTCCTGATAAATCCGCCGGCAGACAACTCCGACCAGAGATGGCTCCCACGGTAATTCGCGGATCGTCCCATGCTCGTATGACGCGAATCTGGAAAATCCATCCATATACGGAATGAAACCGTCGATCGAATAGCCCTGGACGATATCGTAGTCGCGCAAAATATCGGCGAACTGCGGCGCATGGTAATCGCAATAGTTGCGCACGGAGAGTTCAACGGCGGGCCCTGCCTCCCGCGCGGCGGCGAGCATGTCTTCCCGCCGGCTCCGCACCAGCGCGAGCCGCCCAGGGGAGTCCAGCAACCGGCACTCGGCTTGTATCGCGCGAAAGTATCGCATGGCGGGGATGCCAAAGATCAGGCGGCTGGCGGTCAAAGGTAGGACTGTCCCAAGCAGGAAACGCCCAGCGGCCCGAATGCTGGCGGCGAGCCGCGCACGCCTGGTCTCGACCGTGGGAACGTCCGCCTGTGCCGCGCTGTCGCGATCCGTTTCGACCGCGACGGAAGGAGGAGGCGACGCGACCTTGGCCGCCGCCGCGTGTTCCGCAGACGCAGCGCTGGCCCGCAGAGCGGTCAGCAAATCGCGCGGTTCGCCGGACAGCCCGCGAAATTTTCTGACCGCCGACCAGATGCGAACCGGTATGGCCCGCGTGGTCCCGGCTTCAAGGGCGCGCCTGACCGGCCAGAACACCACATTGTCGTAAAACCACCGCAGTGCATCGCCTGCGGCGCGTTGAAGATTTTTCACGGCGTCCGCGACGATCGGCTTCCTGGGCTTCCTGGGCTTTCTGATCTTCGGGGGCGCGCGCGGGTCGAGCCGAAGATATTCCAGGAGCTTCCCGGCGACGCGAAGCTTAAGCGGCATGGCCGGTAAGACCGTCCCACGGCGGGCGGCGTCGGTTGCCAGATCGTGCCAGTACCGCGTCTGCAAATCCGTCCATATCAAGACGCTCAGCATCGTCAGCCCGAGGCGGCGTGCTTTCAGATATTGAACACTCTGGATGGTCGGTCCCTGAACGAACCAGTCCGGCCGGGACCAGCCGCCCAGACTGGTCGCGAACCAATTGGGCAAATCGGCATCGACCTCCCCCTCGAAGGTGCCATCCTCCCACTCGGGACAGCCCATGATGTGAAAATAATGATAGCACAGAACATCGGCCTCGATGCCGTGGCGGCGCTGTATCCTCGCGTTGTTGTAGGCGTTGTTCGCGATGTTGCCGATATGCAGCACACGGGGCGGCCGTCCGAGAGTCGCGCGCAGGCGAGCCATTTCCCGATCCAGGTCCAGCAATTGGGTCGTCACGTCGCGAACCACGCTGTCGTTCCATGTGTGGCCGTGTAACCGTTAAGCATCGCGCGGTGGTTCCTTGTCCAGCAAACCGTCTGGATCCAGTGCGCCAGCCGCCACGGATGTCAGGCCCACGCCGAAGGGATGCCGCCAGTCCGATGTTTCGGGCCTGGAACGGCGCTCCGCTTCCCGCACCGCGCGCTGCGCGAAAATGCTCGCCAGCACCTTCTCCGGGAAATCGCCGGTGTCCTCGTACAAATGCCCCAGGCGTTCCGCCACCGCCGCGATGGAATGCCATTTTTCCACGTAAACCCGTCCCTGGGCTCCGATCGCCGGCAGGCGCGCGCGGTTTTCCAGCAACCAGCGCAGTGTGGTTTCCAACGTGTCCGGTGTCGTATCGATCAGGGGACATTCGCCGGGCTCCACGACCAGATCCCGGCTCCGGACGTAGGTCAGGACCGGTTTGCCCCGCGCCATCGCTTCCAGCGCCGTATAGCCGTAAGCGCCGCCAATGAACTGATCGGCCACCAGGTCGGCCTCGCCGAACAAACGGATGACCTCTGCGTTCGGCACGCCCTGGACCTGGGTGTAGTCGATGGCGTGGCCCTCCGCCCGCAGCCTCTGGATCGCGGCTTCGAGGTAACGAGAGCCTTTGAAGTGCGTGTGATTGGGCGCGTGGGCGATGCGCAGCGGGCCATCGAGGCGCGGTTCGGGGGCACGGGGTATCAGATCGAGGTCGATCGGCCAGTAATCCATATGGCGGGCTCCCGGCACATAAGTCACCATATCCGCCATGGCGACCGCGGCAGTCAACCGGTCGCACATGCCTTGCATCAGGACCGCGCCGGATTCGTCGTCGCAGACGCAGAACCTGCCGGGATCGGGGCATTCCGCGCAGAAATTCCATTTTCCCAGAGCCAGCGTCGCCTCGCGGCGGCGAACGTCGGCGCCGTAAGCGTATCCGTAAACGCGCTTGCCGGACTGGCGTAGAATATCCAGTTCCTCCGGGGCGATGCCGAACCGCGTGACAGGCGGGAGAATGCCTCGATCGTAGAAAAAATGGAAAACATCGTACCGGAGCATCAAATATATCAGCAGGAGCCTGTAATACGTCATCAGCAGACCGGGCGCCCAGTGGACGGCGGCGTCGGTCATACGTTGCAGATTCAAATCAAATCCTCGCGAGATGTAATAGGTCACGAAAACGAGCGAATGGCTTTCGAACCCCAGGGCACGGTCGGCGCGCGCCTTCAGGGGCAGGGTCAGAATGGGCGTCGCGCCCCACAATGAACGCGGTTTTCCGCGCGCCAGGCGCCGCGCAGTGCGTTGGGCCGCCCATCGAATGGCGGGCCCGTGAAGCAGACGGTACGACCCTTCGTTAATCGAACGGATCGCCTTCGCCCTTACCCGCCCAGGCAGGTACCGCACTCCAACGAGGCGCGCGCGCCAGGCGCTCGGTCTGAGCCACCGCCGTAGCGGTGCGAGGCGGCTCATCCCCGCAGCGCCCTCCGCACCACCTCGACGACGCGATCCTGATCCGAGGCACGCATGTAAGGCACGATCGGCAGAGTGATCGTTGTATCCTCCGCCAGCGCGGCGGCGGGGAATTGCTCCGGGCTCAGGCCGTATTTTTCACGATAATAGCCAAGACGGTGCACGGCATGCGTACCTGGCCGGCTTTGAATTTCCGAAAGCGCGAGCGCCGACATGATCGCGTTACGGCGCCGGCGTCCGCCCTCCATGACTCGCACGACGTAAGACTGATACGTGTGTCCCTCGACATCGCCGCCAAGCGGCAGAGCGATGTCGTTGACGTCACGAAACAGCTGGGTATAGCGATACGCGGTGGCACGCCGATCCGCAACAAGTTGCGCGAGCTTGCCCATCTGTGCCACGCCAACCGCCGCCTGAATGTCGGAAAGACGCAGATTGAAGCCGATACGATCGAAGGCCGACATGGTCCAGGGACCATGTGCCTCTTGATCGACGGGTGGCAGTCCGGTGGTGCCATGATTGCGCAACGACTTCACGGCCGCCGCCAGATCCGGATCGTTCGTCGTGACCGCGCCGCCCTCGCCGGTGGTGACGACCTTACGAGGATGAAACGAGAAGCAACCGATATCGCCCAGGGCGCCGACCGGCTGACCTTTATAGGTGGTGGCGATGGCGCAGGCGGCGTCCTCGATAATTCGAATACCGCGCGGTTCGCACAGGGCCCGAATCTCATCCATCGGCGCGGCAAGGCCGAACAGATGCACCGCGATGACGGCCCGCGTACTCGGCGTGATGGCGGCAGCCAGGGCGGCGGGATCGATGTTGTAGGTCGATGGATCGATATCGGCGAACACGGCCTTGGCGCCAACATATTCCGCGCTGTGGGCGCTGGTGATCCATGTAAACGCCGGCACGATCACCTCGTCCCCTTGCCCAAGCCCCAAAGCCATGGTGGCGAGATGCAGCGCGGCCGTGCAGGAGGTGCAGGCCATCGCGAAGCGGGCGTTCTGGTTCGCGGCGATCATCTGCTCGAACCGCTCGGTCACCGGCCCTTGCGTCACCCATTTCGAGGCGAGGACCGAGCGTAGCATCTCTATCTCGGCCTCGTTGAAACTGGGTTCGGTGATATTGATCATAACGTGCGTGTTCTCTGTCGTTTGACGCGGCGGTCGGCCGGGTTCGGCCAGGATGGACGGCCGGGGATTGTCGCGCGCATTGCGCGATTCGCCAACTTTTTCAGTCCTAAGCCGCGTTGACTACCATGGCCATCGAATGGGTCAAAGTGGAAACCCGCTTGCGCAGCAGGCCAATCCGGGGGAGAGGTACGTCTCACGCCCCGGCCAATTTGGCGATGGTCACCCGGCCGTCGTCGGCGATCGAGATCCGGCCGACGACTTTCGCCGGTGTTCCGACGGCGAGCGAGTACGGCGGAATATCGGAATTCACGAACGACAGCGCGCCGATCATCGAATGTGCGCCGACCTTACACCCCATGGCGACCACGCTTCCGGGTCCCAGAAACACGTGATCGCCGATTTCCGTCGGCGCGCGGCGGTAGGGAGACCGGCCCCCGGAGACAGCCCATGCGACCGTGTCGTGGGAATATATCTGGGCGCCCGCACAGATGGTGCAGGTTTTCCCGATGCTAAGGCCTCCTGAGCCATCGAGAACGGTGTTCGGGCCGATCCAGGTTTTTTCGCCAACCGTGACCGGCCCGAGCACAAGGGCACTGTCGTAGATGTTGGCGCCTTCGCCAAAGCCCAGAAATCTCGCGCGTTCCCAGCGGTCGGTGAAGGCATCGCCGAATGGCACCGCGCGGGTCCAGCGGTTCATGATATCCGCCTGGCGGCCGCGATGCGCCGCGACGATCGAGTCTGTCAACGCCATCGGCTCCGCACCGGTTTCCACGTCCGCTTCGAAGGGACCGGGCGAGCGGGCAGCGGCCAGTTTCAACATGGCAAGATGCCGTTCTGTCTGACGCGGAAAGCCATGCTCCCGCTCAACCCAGGCGCGGGAACGGGCACCGGTTTGTGCGCGGAATGTATCGTCGTTCAGCGAGGTCAGGGCGGCTTCGATCTCATCGACGTTGCGCGCGCCGACGAAGGGGGGCGGTCCGAAACGGAACATGCGGGCGGACTCGGGCGGCACGGGCGCCATCACCACGGGCTGGCCCGCCGCCATGGATTCTAGGACCGAGGCGCCATAGCCTTCCATGACGAATTGGTCGGCCACTGCGTCGGCGGCGCGTTGACGGCGCCGCAGCAGAGGTTTCGAACACATCGGCAACCAATGCGTAACGGCGTCGAGGCCAAGTTCCGTCACCAGCGCCCGGGAACGGTCCAAATCGTCGCCCCACGACTGCAACAGCAGCCGCCATTCGCCACCGGCGCCGGCATGGAACCGCCCGAAGGCGCGAATCAGCAGGTCGCTACCTTTCCAGTCCCAGGACTGACGGCAGACGCCCAACAGGTATCGCGTGCCGCCTACCTTCGCCCGCCACGCCGCCCGCAATTCTTCTTCCACCCCTGGGCAATAAATCTCCGTATCGACAACCAAAGGCAGGAAGGCCCGCGGCGCGGTCGTGCCCAGACGATCGAGATACTTGCCGTAATCGGTCTCGCAGACGCTGATGAAATCCGCACGGCGGAAACTCGCGCGGAACATCAGGCCCTGCACGTCTTCCTGGAAGCCGCAAATATACAGGTCGCCACCCAGAGGGGTAACCACATAAGGCTTCGCGCAAAACATCCCGAGGCAGATGGGCCACATGGAGAGATGTACGACATCGTAGTTGTGCATGGCCCGGATAAGGTCCCAATGTCCCATCCATTGCGCCAGAACCAGGGCCTCGTCGGGCGCGAGCGTTTTGCCGGTCAGTTCGAGATACATGGCGGTGACTTCGGGCACCGCCGAAAAGCGGTACTCGAAACGATATTGCATATCGAGGTCGTAGCGAACGATTTTGACCCAATCGGGCGGGCTCCATCCTTCCGGCTCCAGGACGGCCGCATCCGGGTCCGGCCGTTCCATCTCGACCTCTTCCCAGAATGGACGGCTGAGGACGTGCGAATCATTGTTATTTTCTTGCAGGATCAGATCGACGTCATGTCCCAGACGCCGCAGCGCCCGCGCGGTGATGTAGGCCTGATTCGCGAGATTTCCGAACAGTCCGATTTTAAGCCTCCGGCCGGCCAACGGATCGGCGTCCGGCCTGTGGAAGGCGTCGATAAGCCGGTGATCGCCCCGATCCGCGAGACCACGGGCTGCGGCCTGCACGGTGAGCTGAAACACAGTGAGGCGCGGGTCGTCCTCGATGGTTGGCACGGGCACGGGCGCTGGTTCTTCCACTGGCACCGGCACTGACATCGCCGGGGGCGGCGGAGGTGGCCCAGAAAGAACTGCGGCTCCCCGGCGGAGTATGGCGGCCGCTTTTGCACGTAAAGTCATTTCGATGTTCCCACATCCCGATTTCGGGGCCGTCTGAACACGGCGTCCATGGCCAAGACACGGCGATGCGGACCTGCCGTCTCTGGCCGCATGCGCGCCCCGATCGCGCGTCTGGCGAGCATCTTAGTCGGCCTTATGCGTCCACTCCACCAGCGGGTAAAAAACCGACGCGGATGGATACCCCGCAGGAATAACCCGGAAGCGGTGCACGCGTTCATGGTACTCGTAATAATCGTTCAGTCCGGGAATGTTCGGTTGCAACGCCACGGACAAGATGTAATCGCCTTCGAGAAACTGCATCGAAGGCATGTCGCAGGATACAACACCCGACGGGCCAGCCGGCGTTCCGAATGCCGCCATGCGTTCGACATCGTCGTCCCGCCCAGGCGGATTGCTGGTGTTGAACTGCGCGATCCGCAAAAGGTCCGGTTCCCGCTCGATGGTCATCGCGATACCCAATGGACCGGGCGGAGGCGGTCCGTCGCATTCGTAATGAACTTCGATGCGCCAGCGATCCCAGGTTCGGAAGACACTGGTTGGATTTCCCGCCTCGTCGACAAACAGGACTTTCTTGATCGTGATCGGTCCTTTGCGAAAGATCTCGATCTTCGCCCCGTCGGCCTCGGATGTCTGCTCGCCTGGCGTCGCCTCGAACGCCTGACGCGGTACTTCCAGCACTTTTCCGGCATCGCCGGCGGCGCGTTCGTGCACACTGTAATCGTAGCGGCGGGTGACCCCTCGCGCCGGGCCAATGTCCCGGACCTGGCCTTTTTCGATCCATATCGCGGTGTCGCAGAGTGTCGCGACCTGACCGATGCCATGGCTGACGAACAGGACGGTGGCGCCGCTTGCGCAAATCTCGTGAATGCGCCGCATGCATTTATGCACGAAATAAGCGTCGCCGGCGGCGAGCGCTTCGTCGACGATAAAGACCTCGGGATCGATGGAGATCGCAGTCGAAAACGTCAGACGCGCCTGCATGCCGCTGGAATAGGTGCGGAACGGCTGGTCGATGACGTCTTCCAGTTCGCTGAACGCGACGATCCAAGGCAGCTTCGCTTCGGCTTCTCGCCGTGACATACCAAGGCACATGCCGCCGGTAACGATATTTTCACGTCCTGTGAAATCGGGGTGGAACCCGGTTCCCAACTCCAGGATCGCGGAAATGCGACCGTTCACTTCGACGGTGCCGGATGTCGCGTCCAGCAGTCCGGTGATGATTTTCAGCAGGGTGCTTTTGCCGGAACCATTGGGGCCGATGACGCCGACGATCGAGCCGCGTTTCACGTCGAACGAGATGTCCCGCAACGCCCAGTGGTCGCGGTGGAAAGTTTTGCGGGTGAATATCTCCCGCATCAGGTCGCTGTTGCGGTCGTATACCTTGTAGGCCTTGCTGACCCCGCGCAACCGGATGGCGATGTCCCGGGGCATTTCCTCGGTTTCAGAGTACGTTGCCAAGGAAGGGTTTTACCTTTCGGAAAATGGCCAAGCCGCAGATCGCGGTGCCGATGGCCATGACGGCGAAGACAATCCAGGCGAAACCGTGCTCCACGCGCCCAAAGAACAGGACGTCCTGATAGACCCAGACCACATAGCTGAAGGGATTCATGTACATGAGCGGGCGGATCGCGGGCGGCACCCATTCCGGCAGATAGATCGCCGGGGTGAAATACATCGAAACCGAGGTATAGACGGTCACGATCTCCCGAATATCTCGCACGAACGGTGTCACCACGGAAAACAGCAGAGTCAGGCCAAGCGCAAACAGCGCGTGCAAGGCCAGGACGGCGGGCAGCATCAGCACATAGGGGGTCAGGCCACCGCCGAGTACAAGTTTGTAACCGACGGCGATGGCGACCGAGGGGACAAAAATCAGAAAGCAGGCGGCGATGCTCGCGACCGGCAGGACTTCCACCGGAAACACGACCTGTTTGACGAGGTTCGAACTGGACAGAAACACGGAGGGAGCGCGTCCCAGAGCATTGGCCATAATTAGCCAGGGTACGAGGCCGGCGAGGATGTAGGCGGTGTAGTCGCCCGGGAAAGTCTCCGTCGCTGCCATGCGGGTACCGAGAACGAGTCCGAACACCAGAATATAGGTGGCGACCACGACCAGAGGCTGAATGTAAACCCAGATGGCGCCGAATCCGTGGCCGGCATGTCCGCCCGTCAGATCCCGCGTCGTGAGTTCGCGCACCAGCGCCCGATTGCGCACGATCGTTTTCAGGAACCGGATGACGCCCAGTCCGACGCTCGGATCCTGAGCCCGCCTCAGGTCGGCGCCACTCACAGGAAAACCTCACACGTTTGTTCCAGATTCAGCAACGACCAGATCAGCAGCCGCCGGTTTTGCCGTCCCTCCAAATGGTCCTCGATCAGGCTCCGGGCAACATCGCGGTCAAGGTAGTCGTAGATACGGCAGGGGCCGTCCAGCAAACGGCGGCGGACGTAATCGATACTGTCGCCCTTGAACCAACTGGCGTCCGGGGCGGAGAAGCCTTGTTTCTGACGATCGGTCACCGCCTCTGGAACATGGCGGCGCATCATCTGGCGCAACGCGAGTTTGCCGTCGCGGGTACGTTCGAAATACCGGTTGGCCTTGCCTCCGGGTTCGTTCTCGTTCAGGCGCACAACTTCCGTCAGATTGCCCAGTTTCATACGGGTGGGCAGGCGCATGGCGAAATCGGCGAGGTCGTTGTCCAGGAAGGGCACGCGGCCTTCCAGCCCATGCGCCATCGCCAGCTTGTCGTCGACGATCAGCAGACCGTTGAGGAAGGTTTTGGCCTCGAAATACAGGGAATGGTTGACGTAATCCTCGGGACGCGTCAGTTGCGGCGCGTGCTCGTGAAACACGTTTCGAAAAATTTCTTCCGGCGGCAGAACGCCCGCGCGCGGCCAGACCGGCGCCATCAGACTGGACAGAGTTTCGGTCGGCACCAGACGCTGCCAGAAACCAAAGTATTTTTGCACATAATCGTCGAAATCGTCGTTCACCACCGCGCGGTAATAGCGCCAGGGGTACCCGCCGAACAACTCGTCGCCGCCGGTGCCGGACAGCACGACCTTGACGAATTTGGAAGCGAGCTTGGCGGCATAGAAATTAGGATAACTCTGGCCGACGCGCGGTTCTTCCAGGTGCCAGGCCATCGCGGGCAACGCGCGTTCCATGTCCCCGGCCTTGAGCACCATCTCATAGTGCTCGGTCTTGAAAAGGTACGACATGGCCTCGGCTTGCGTGCGTTCGTCGTAACCAAGCTCAACGCCGGAGGCGGAGGAGAGGTCGAAGCCGACCGTGAAGGTCTGCATGAACGGCACCTGGCGCGCCGCGATGGCGGTGATGGAGCCGCTGTCCATGCCGCCCGAGAGGTAGCCGCCGACATCGACGTCGCTGACCATTTGGCGGCTGACTGCCTGACGGAACAGAAAGTCCAGTTCGTCGATCAGCGCGGCCTCGTTGACCGGGCCCTCGGGCTCCTGGAAGTGGAAGTCCCAGTATGTTCGTGGTTCGGCTGGCTCGTGGCCAGCCCGGACCTGCAAATAGGTGCCGGCGGGCAGGAGACGAACATTTTCGAACAGGGTGCGGTCGGTGAAAAAGTTCTGGAATGTCAGGTATTCGCTGAGCGCGGACACATCCATGCGCGTGGCGAAACCTGGAAAGGCGCGGAAGGCCTTGAGTTCCGAGGCGAACAGAAACGCGCCGCCGGAGGTCGTGTAATAGACTGGTTTAACGCCGAATCGATCTCGCGCGATCGTCAGTGTGTGGGTCTCACGGTCCCAGATACCGAAGGCGAACATGCCGTTCAGGCGGGTCAGGGCGCCAAGCCCCCACTCGGCGAAGGCGGCCAGCAGCACGGCGCCGTCTCCGCTCGATACGAAGCGGTGTCCGCGAGCGATCAGTTCGGTGCGCAGTTCGCGGAAATTGTAAATCTCGCCGTTGAATGTCATCAGGTATCGGCCATCCGGCGACATCATCGGCTGGCTGGCTGCGTCGGACAGATCGATGATCGACAGGCGGCGGTGCCCCAGTCCGATCTCTCCCTCGCAGTATTGGCCTTCCCCGTCAGGTCCGCGATGGGCGATGAGGTCGGTCATCGCCTTCATCGTCACCTTGGAGGCTGGTTGGCCATCCCGGTGCAGGACGCCCGCTATGCCGCACATGAATCGAGTCCGTACCTGGCGGTGCCGTCGATCATATCTGCGATTTGGCCCGGCGCTGGTCCACCTGCTCGATATGCGATTTACGCCATTCGATCAGCCTGGTCAGGCCTTCGTCCAGGTCGATGCGGGCTTCGAAACCGATCTCCTTTTTGGCGCGAACCGGGGAGCCGATGCGGTTCCGCACCAGGGTGGCCTGACTACGCGGCGCGTAGTTGATCGGCTGGTTAGAGCCGGTGAGGCTCAGCAGCTTCTCCGCGAGTTCCTTAAGCGAGGTACGGGTGCCGGTGCCAACGTTATAACATTGATCCGTTACGGTGGACGCCATGGCGCAGAGGTTTGAGCGCGCGCAGTCCTCTACCGCCACGAAATCGAAGGCTTCGGATCCATCGCCCATGATGGTCGGGCCCTCGCCGCGGTCGATGGCGTCGAGCATCTTCATGATGACGGCGATATAGGCGCCGCGATAATCCTGACGCGGGCCGTAAACGTTCATGTATCGGAGGCCGACGTAATCCAGGCCGTAGCGATAGTGGTAGGCGCGGGCCATGGCCTCGCCGCAAATCTTGGTGGCGCCGTAGAAATTTTTGTTGTTGAACGGATGATCCTCGGTCATCGGTTCCTCCACGGCATCGCCGTAAACCGAGGCGGACGAAGACCAAACGAGGCGTTTCACGCCAGCGCGGACGCAACCGTCGAGCACGTTGAACATGCCCTTGACGTTCACCTCGAACGCGGTCCGGGGGTATTCGTGACATTGCAACAGCCACAGCGCGGCAAACTGCATCACGCCGTCGGCGCCTTTCAGTGCGGCATCGAGAACGTCGGTCTGGGTGATATCGCCACCGGCCTCGAAGATCTTGACCCGCGGGTCTTTCAGCGCGGTGGCGAGGTTTTCGGGCGTGCCACGGACGAAATTGTCGTAAATTACGACCTCGCCGACATCGGTCCGGGTCAATTGATCGACCGCGTGGGACCCGATCAGACCAGCTCCGCCGATGACGACAACGCGCTTTCCACTAACGTCCACGGCTTGTTCCTTTTCCTGTTGTCCGGATCGTCCAGGCTCCGTCACCCTGTCAGGCCAGGGAACCCCCGGGTGAAGTCAGACCTCCGAACCGAGACTATCATGGCGAGGCCTCCGCAGCCACGTGTCCCAGGCCGCTTAGCCTGGCGGATGCCGCGGCGCAATATGGGCGTCCCGAGGCGACGGCCGATCGCAACGCGTTTCAGGTGGAACGTTCCCCTGGACGTTCGACGGGCGGTCCGGTAGGCATCCGGCGGGCTTGCACTCTTACATACGACGAGGAATCGAGTTTTGCGCGCCAACGTCCTTTCCGAACTGACGCCGGAGCTGTTCGGCGGATCGACCCCTCAGCTGGAAACCTATCTCATGGATGGCGACCATGTAATGGAAGGTGCGCTCCGGTGGGGCGATGGGCTTTGGGCGCCGATCGTCGATGGGGTGCCGTCGTTTTTGACCGGCGTCATGCGGGCCGACCTGACGGGTTTCGCGGCGCGGCACGGGTTGCCTTGGCACGAAACTCAGGCACGGGCGGACGCTGCGGATCAGGCGAAAACCAACGAAACCTTTTCCGACAAATGGCGGCGCTTTCGCAATTATGGTCTGGAACCCGATCATCACGCGTTTTTGTTCGATTGGTATTGTAAAAAACTGGGCGTGGCGACCTTGGACGACCTGCGCGCGTTTTATCGTGGACGGCGTCGGATTCTCGAATGCGGTCCAGGTTCCGGATTCAATACGAAATTCATGGCCGAAAACAGCCTCGGACAGGTTTTCGCGCTGGATATTTCGGCCGCGGCGATAACGACTTTCGAGAATACAAGGCATTTGCGGAATTGTGCAGTCGTCCAGGCGGATCTGATGGACGCTCCATTCCCAGACGAAAGTTTTGACTTCATCATCGCCGACGGCGTTCTGCACCACACGCCCGATACACGCGCAGCAGTGGCGGCTTTGTGGCGGAAGCTGGCGCCTGGCGGCCAGTTTTTCTTCTATGTTTACCGGAAAATGGGACCGTCGCGCGTTTTCGCGGATACGCACATCCGCGAAAATTTCATGCCGCTCAGCCCGGAAGATTGTTACGCAGCCTGCGAGGGGCTTACCGATCTTGGGCGTGAGTTGTCGCGGTTGAACGCGACTATCACTCTGGACAAGTCCATTCCAGTGCTGGGTATCCCGGCGGGGACGCACAGCGTGCAGCGATTGATTTATTACAATTTCCTAAAGTGCTTCTGGAACGACGCGTTCGATTACGAAACCAACAACATGGTGAATTTCGACTGGTACCATCCGCACAACGCCTGGCAGCACACCCAGGAAGAGGTCGAGTCGTGGCTGGTGGATTTGAAGGCATCGGAATGGCGGTTCAATGACGCCAACCCGAATGGCATTTCCGTGCTCGCGACCAAACCGGCGTAGGCGTGCGATGCATATCCTCGTCACTGGCGCCACTGGTTTCGTGGGGCAGGCCTTGGTTCGATATCTGATTGCCCAAGGCCACCGGGTAACCGCGCTGGTTCGGCCCGGCGGCAAGGTAGCGGGAGCTGAGACGGTCGAGCATACACTGGGATCCGGCAACGTGCCGCGCCTGCCCGACGGAGTAGACGCGGTCGCGCATCTGGCGCAATCACGCGCCTACCGCCGGTTCCCCGAAGACGCCGGCGAGATGTTCCGGGTCAATGTCGCGGGCACACAGGAAGTCCTGGACGCCGCCGCCGCCGCCGGGGTGTCAACGTTCTGTCTGGTGTCTACCGGGAGCGTCTACGAACCCGGCATTGCACCGCTGGCCGAGGACGCGGCGACGGCGCCCGTGTCCTATCACGGCGCCAGCAAGCTCGCGGGGGAGGTGTTGGCACGGCCATTTTCCCGGCTGTTCGCTCTGTCGGTGCTCCGGTTGTTCGCGCCCTACGGCCCGGGCCAGACCGGGAGACTGGTGCCAGACCTGGTTGCCCGCGTCAGGGAGGGGCGGGCGGTCTCGTTGCCGGAACGGGGCAACGGGATGCGGTTTACCCCAACTCACGTCGACGACATCTGCCCTGTGATCGGACGGGCGCTGATGGAAGGCTGGCGGGAGATTCTCAATGTGGCCGCGCCGTCTACCATAACAGTCGCCGAGGCATCGTGGGCGATCGCCGACCTTCTCGGGCGGCAGGTGAAGATCGAGCGGCGGGCCATGGATGCCCCCTCGTTCGTGCCGAACCTGACGCGCCTGGCCATGCTGCATCCGTTGAGCCGGTTCCGCGATTTCGCGACGGGCATCGGGGACACCCTGACGGCCGAGGCCCATTAGCATCGAATAGAACATGGTAAATTCGCGCGGACCGGGGATGCTGCGATGACATGGGCAACGCACGGATTACACAAAAGAAGCCTGTGATGAGGGACGGGTTCCCGCGTTTTGTATCCGGTCGCCTGTCCATGCGGGTATCCTGGCGCGTTTTCACGCTTTGCGCGGGGCTGCTGTGCGTTGCACCGGCCGCGCGGGCCCGGGATTGGGAAGTTGGTCCAAGCCGCGCGTTGACCACCCCCGCGCAGGCGGCGGCAGTTGTCCAGAACGGTGACCGAGTGGTTTTCGATCCCGGCGTTTACGTGGGGTGCGCCATCTGGGGCGCGTCGCGGCTGACGCTCGAAGCGCGGCCGGTTCCGCCGGGTATGAAGCAAACGGTGATGACACAGGCGATCGTCACCGGTCCGGCGTGCGCCGACCGGGCGCTGTTCATGTTTTTGGGGAATGACATCGTGGTGCGAGGTCTGGTGTTCCTGCGGGCGCGGGACACCCAGCACAACGGCGCGGGCATCCTGATGGAGGGCGCGAACCTCACGGTTGAAGGCGCGCTGTTCCAGGACAACGAAAACGGTATCCTGGCGGGCGGTCCGGCGCACAGCGTGGTGCGCGTGCGCGCGTCGTGGTTCCGCGGTAACGGCGCCTGCCAAGGGCCGTGCGCGCACGCGATCTATGTTGGCGCGGGGATCGCGCGGCTGGAAGTCACAGGCACTACGATCATTGACACGCACCTGGGACACGGAATCAAGTCACGGGCGAGATCCACGATCGTGCGCGATTGCCGGATCGAGGACGGACCGACAGGAACGTCCAGCTACTTGATCGAGCTGCCAAATGGCGGGGAAGCGGAAATCGCCAATAATCGGCTGACGAAGGGCTCGCTCAGCGACAATCGAGACGCGGCGATCTCATTTGGAACTCAGAATAACTCGAACCCGACCCCGCGGCTGGAAATTCGCGGCAACCGCTTCGCCAATGAGCTGCCGGAGCGGGTGACCTTCGTGCGCAACGGCACCGCGACACCCGCGACGCTGAAGGGAAATATTATCGCCGGACCGGCGGTCGCGCTGACGGGGCCAGGGACAGTGGAACGATAGCCTGGGGACGGTGCTCACCGCACAACCCATCGATGGCGTTTTACGGCAAGGCCGTGTCGTGGCCTATGACGGAGACGAGCCCAAAGATAACCGGGCGGCGGTGGTGCGGACGTCAGGCGTTTGGGTCACTGGCCGTTGTCCGGCCAGGACGATCGCGCGCGCCTCAATAACCGCGCGCAATATCGAAGCGGTTCGGCAAGGGGCGTTGCTCGTGCCATGCCTGGAGATTTTCCAGAAACAGATCCAGGCTGGCCGCGTTATAGGTGGCGGGGTCGTCGGCAGCGGTGTGGGGGCTAACGATCAGGTTTTTCGTGGTCCAGATACGATGCCCAGGAGGGACGGGCTCGGGGGAGAAAACGTCGAGGATGGCGCCGGAGAGGTGGCCGCCGTCGAGCAGGTCGCACAGGGCGTCCTGATCGAACAGTTCGCCACGGCCGATATTGGCGATTCCCGCGCCTTTGGGCAGCAGCGACAGGCGCCGCCGGTCCATCAGGCCGCGGGTCGCTGGGGTCAGCGGGCAGGCCAGAACAAGGAATTTCGTGTCGGGCAGCACTGCGTCCAGGCCGGAGGTGTCGGTGACCGCCGCGCAATGCGGGTGCGGCGCCGGGTTGGCCCGGATTCCCGTCA
>JAYWAX010000120.1:0-2394 GCA_043782125.1 Acetobacteraceae bacterium
TGGTCTGTCATGGGCCGCTTCGGGCTCGTGTCCTTGGGCCATGGCGGGTTCATGGGCGCGGGCGCCTATGGCACCGCGCTGCTGTGGAACCACTTCCACCTCACGCCCTGGATCGGCATCCCCATCTCGATGGCGATTGCGGTCGCCTTGGCCCTGATCGTGGCCTACCCCTGCTCCCGCTTCCGCATCACCGGCCATTACTTCGCCCTGGTCACCCTGGCTCTCAGCTCCATCGTCCTGCAGGTCGCCACCGCCAGCCGCGACATCACCGGCGGCTCGCTTGGCTACACACCCGAAAAAGTGAAGGGCGCCAGCGCGATCTTCGCCTTCCAGTTCACCGAAAAACTGACCTGGTACTACATTGTCCTCACCGTCTGGGCTGTCGGCCTCGCGATCCGCTGGTGGATCGACCGGTCCATGACCGCCTACGCGCTGGAAGCGATCGCCGAGGACGAAGACGCCGCCGGGGCCGCGGGCGTGAACGTGACGGCCGAAAAACTGAAGGTCACCGCCATCAGCGCCGCGATGACCGCCTTCGCCGGGGCCATGTACTGCCAGTACCAGATGTTCATCTCCCCCGACACGGTCAGCGGCATCAGCGTATCGTTACAGATGGTCTTCGCCGCCGTCGTCGGAGGCATCTACGTCCTGCCCGGCCCCACCGTGGGCGCCATCATCACCATCCTCCTCGCCGAGGGCCTGCGCATTTTCTTTGGCACCGGCGCTCTGGGCTACGACAACCTCGTCTACGGCGTGTTGCTGGTCGTGTTCATCGTCTTTCTGCCACAAGGCCTCGCCGGCGCGGCCTGGAACCGGCTGACCGGCGCGCGCCAAAACGCCTGAGGAGATCGCGGCAATGGAACTTTGGACCACCGGTGTCGCCTCCCCCCGCGCCAGCGCGAGCACCGCCAAACGGCTGGAAGACGCGGGATGGGCGGGGTTCCAGGTCGTCGATTCGCAAAACCTGTCCGGCGATCCCTATGTCGCGCTGGCCATGGCCGCGACCACGACGACACGGCTGAAACTCGCGACCGGCGTGACCAACACCGTGACCCGCCATGCCTCCGTCACCGCCTGCTCCATCTCCAGCGTGCAACGTATCTCCGGCGGTCGCGCTTTTCTCGGCATCGGCCGCGGCGACTCCGCCCTCGCCCATCTCGGCCGCGCCCCCGCCCGTTTGGGCTCTTTCGAACGCTACCTGCGGCATCTGCGCGTTTATTTGCGCGGCGAGGCCGTGCCCTTCGACGAAATCGACATTCCCGTCACGACCGCCCCGCCGATGTCCGGACTGGAACTGGCCGACGCGCCGCCAGCCAGCCAGATCGGTTGGCTGACTGGCGGAGCTCAGACCGTGCCAGTCGAGGTCGCGGCCAGCGGTCCCCGCGTCATCGCCATCGCAGCGATCCACGCCGACCGGGTCATGTTCGCGCTTGGCGCGGATCCGGAACGGTTGAAATGGGGAATCGCACTGGCCAAGGAAACACGCGTAAGAGCCGGTCTCGACCCGAACGGCATCGCCTTCGGCGCCTATGTCAACGCCGCCTGCCACCCGGACATCGGCATCGCCCGAAACCTGGTGCGAGGCAGCCTGACCACCTTCGCCCGCTTCAACGTCATGCACGGCACCGCCGCCGGTCCGGTGTCGGACGCCGATCGCGCGGTCCTTCAGGATCTGCACGACAGTTACGACATGAAGGCCCATACGCGGGGCGATTCGCGGCAGGCGGGGGTTTTGACCGAGTCCTTCATCGATCGTTTCGCGATCGCCGGCCCACCCGCGCACGTGATCGAACGCCTGCACGGTCTCGCCGCGCTCGGTCTGGACAAAGTCGCGTTGACCGGGGCGATGCGCGGCGTGTCGGCGAGCGACGCAGCCGTCGCGGCGCGGACAATGGAAACAGCGGTGCTGCCGTCGTTTCAGCCCTGATCAGCGAATTGGCGCCGAATACATCAATCCGCCCCGGCTCCACAACTCATTCTTTCCGCGGGGAAGTTTTAACGGACTGCCCGCTCCGAGGTTGCGGTCGAACATTTCGCCGTAATTGCCAACGGCCTTGATCGCGTAGTACGCCCACTTATTGTCCAGCGCGAGAAATTTTCCGAAATCCCCGGTCAATCCGAGCAAACGTTTTACCCCCGCGCTGGAACTGGCGAGTTTTTCATCGACATTCGCCTGCGTAATCCCCAGTTCCTCGGCCTCGATCAGCGCGTTCAGCGTCCACTTCACGATTTCGTACCACTGATCGTCACCCTGCCGCACGGCCGGCCCAAGCGGTTCCTTGCTGATGATATCGGGCAGAATCAGTTGGTTGTCCGGATCGATCATCAACGTCGCGATCGACGCCAATTGGCTGGCATCGGTCGAATACGCGTCGCAGCGCCCTTTATTATAGG
>JAYWAX010000121.1:0-6664 GCA_043782125.1 Acetobacteraceae bacterium
GATCGGGCGAATTTCCAGACCTTTGCCGGTGTTCTTGTCCTTCAGGTCGATCAGGAACACTGACAGCCCGTCGCTGCGTTTCTTGACCTGATCGGCCGAGGCCGTGCGGGCCAGCAGCAGCATCATGTCGGAGTGCAAAGCGCGGCTGGTCCAGACTTTTTGTCCAGTGACGATGTATTCGTCGCCGTCGCGCACGGCCCGGGTTTTAAGCTGAGTGGTATCGGACCCGGTGGAGGGTTCGGTCACGCCGAAGGCTTGCAGGCGGATCGTGCCGGCGGCGATGCCCGGGAGGTATTTGCGCTTCTGTTCCTCGCTGCCATGGCGCATCAGCGTGCCCATGATGTACATTTGGGCGTGGCCTTGGCTGGCGACGCAGCCCGAGGCGTTGATTTCCTCCAGGATCACGGCGGCGGCGCGCAACGGCAGGCCGGAACCGCCGTATTCCTCGGGGATCAGGGCACCAAGAAAGCCCGCGGCAGTGAGTTCTTCGATGAAGACGGTGGGATAGGACTCGGTTTCCTCCAGACCAGCCCAGTACGTGCCGGGGTAGCGGGCGCAGATTTTGCGAACGGAATCGCGCAGTTCCGGGTAGTCTTCGCCGATGGGAACGAGGGTTTCTTCTGACATGGCACGGGTCTCCTGAATACGGGCGGAAGGTGCCGGAGGGGGGGGCGGGGGTCAAATAGCCGGGGTTCGAATGGCCTCGGATCGAATGCAGGGCAATTGCTTGGATTGGGCCGCGTGCCCTTCTCCGTCATGGCACGGCTCGACCGGGCCATCGGGACCGGCGCCGGCGGCTCCCTTCGCAAAGAAAGCGTCGCAAGGAATCCTCCAGTGCCTTCGTTCCCGAGGTGCTGCCGCACCGGACGGCCCGGTCGAGCCGTGCGATGACGGGAAGAGGCACAGCGGCATGGTTCAAGCGATTGCCCTCCGATCGAATGGCCTGGGGTAAAAAAACCGGAGAAAAAAGCGCAGGATTGACCGGGGCGGTGGGAGTCGGGATGGTTGGGGCGGGAAAAGCGGGAGACGATGGATGGCGACCGATTTGCAAGACATCGAACAGGCGCTGCAAACCTATTTCGATGGGCTGTACGAGGGCGATACCGCGAAGCTGGCAGAAGTGTTTCACGCGGAGTCGCATTTATTCAGCGTCACGGACGGGAAGCTGGACGATCTGCCGCGCGCGGCCTGGTTCGATATGGTGAAAAGCCGGCCGTCCGCCATCAGCCGCGATTTGCCGCGGCGAGATTGGGTGGTGCAGATCGACCGCTCCGGTCCGAATACGGCGTTCGCCAAGGTGCAATGCCAGATTCCGCCAAGGTACTTCACGGATTATCTGACATTCGCGAAGCTCGCGGATGGCTGGCGCATTGTGTCGAAGACATTTCATACCGACACGCGCTGACGTTCGGACCGCGGGACAGATTCTCTCGACAACCACGGACCGTGACGGTACACGTTGCTCGGCCGTATCCGCGACGTATCGAACCAAGGGGAGGCTGAGCGTGCAGCGTCCGAAGGCATGGTTCGCGCAACTGGCGCTTGTCCTGACTTTTCTGGTCGCGGCCTGCGCCGAACTGACGCCGCCGCGCATGCCGGACAATCCGGCGCCACGTCGATCGATATGGCTGGATCAGGGATGGAGCCGGGCGCAGAGCGATTGGTTCCATCACGCCGATCAGGGTGCGCAGACCTTTCGCATGCCGTACGAATGGTTCGCCGCGCTGGAACAGCCCGGCCTGTCGCGGACCGAAATGCCGTTGTTTTCAGATCAAACATGGCTTGACCGGTTCGGGTTCGTGCCGGGCCAGCGAGGACTGCCGATCAGTTTCACGCATGGCCCGGTTTATCGCGACGAACAAACCGGCCAGCCGGCCGTTAATCCCGTCAGTGGCAAGCCGCTCACGGGCCTTGGGCTGACCTGCGCGGCCTGCCACACCGGGCGCCTGGTTTATAACGGCACCGAGTTGCTGATCGACGGCGGCGCTTCGGCGACCAATCTGGGCGCGTTCAGCAAGGCGCTTGGCCTGGCTGTCGTTTACACGAAACTCATTCCGTCGCGCTTCGACCGTTTCGCCGCCCGCGTACTGGGCGATCGCGCGCCGGAGGAGGCGAAGACGAACCTGAAAGCCCAGGTGGCGGCATGGCTGGCGGTAGGGAAGCGCGAGCTGGACCTGGAGAAATCCGCCACCGTGAAGCCGCCGGAAGAGGGTTTTACGCGCCTGGACGCGCTCAATCGGATCGGCAATCAGGCCTTCGCGGTGGAACTGGGCGTCGATGGCAACCACGGACCCGCCGCGGCCCCGGCACATTACGCGCATTTGTGGGAGGCGCCCTGGTTCACGTGGATGCATTATAACAACGCAATCATGCAGCCGATGGCCGTGAACGTGGCGCAGACCCTGGGTGTCAACGCGCGGACCAATCTGACCGATCCCGCCCGCCCTTTGTTCGAAACCAGTGCCGATTTACGGCAGCTCGATCGACTTCAGCAATTGCTGGCGGGCGCACCGCCGAAGCGGCGCAACCGGTTCAGCGGTTTGCAGGCGCCGAAATGGCCCGCCGCGTTGCCGCCGGTGGATTTGGCGCGCGCCGCCAAGGGGAAGGAACTGTACGCCGAACTGTGCCAGGGTTGTCATTTGCCGCCGCCGGATTCGGATGCGTTCTGGAAAGGGCCGTAGTGGGCGCGGATCGATGGGAAGGGCGAACAATATCTGGAAACGAAGCTTATCCCCTTGGCGGATATCGGCACCGATCCCGTTCATGCCACCGCCCTGGCGCGGCGAAAAGTCGAACTTCCCACGTCCTTGGATATGTCCTCGACCGGATATGTCGCGGCGATCGGGGAATTGGCGGGTCGCATCATTCAGCGCTGGTACGACCGGCAGACGCCGCCGTTGCCGGCGCCGGAGCGCGCGCGGCTGGATGGGAACCGGCCCAACCGGGTGCAAACGCCGCTCGCGTACCGGGCCCGGCCGCTCACCGGCATCTGGGCTGCACCGCCGTATTTGCATAATGGCGCAGTTCCAACATTGTACGATCTGCTATCGCCCGCCGCGGCGCGGCCCATGGTGTTTTCCCTTGGCGGGCGAGAATACGACCCGGTCAAAGTGGGCTATCGGGACTCTCAACTTCCGGGTCGCTTCATCCTCGATACCGGAAAACCAGGCAATGGCAACCGAGGCCACGAATTCCGCGATGGTCCGGTGGGCGACGGCGTCATTGGCCGCGGGCTGACCGAGGAGGAAAAGCACGCGGTGATAGAATATCTCAAGACCTTGTGATAAACGCACGGGATACGAAAACGCGGGAAATCCGCGAAAAGGGGACGAACATGACGGCAAATCGAATCCGGACCGCGATCGCGGCCCTGGGGGTGACGCTGACTCTCGGCGCGTGCGCGCTGATGCCACCGGTTCCACCCAATTATCCGGCACCCCGCGTATCGCAATGGCTCGCGCAAGGCTGGTCGCCCGCCACGCAAAAGACCTATCACCAGATGGACCAGGGGACCCTGACCTTCGCGATCCCGTACGAATGGTTCGCGGCGCTGGAACAGCCCAACCTGCTGGCAGAAGCGCCGCCGCTGCTCGACAAAGCCTATCTGGACCGGTTCGGGTTCATTCCTGGCGCTGGCGTGCTGCCCGTCGGCTTCGCCGCCTCCGCCGAATATCGTGACCCCACGAAAGGCACGACCTGGAACAATCCGGCCGATAAAAAACCCTTCCATGGGATCGGCCTGACCTGCGCCGCCTGTCACACCGGACGGCTGACCTATCAAGGCACCGAACTGCTGATCGAAGGCGGCTCCGCCCTCACCGACCTTGGTTCATTCCGCAAAGCCCTCGGCCTTTCGATCGCGTATACCGACATCAACCCCGCGCGCTTCGATCGTTTCGCCACGCGAGTCCTGCGCGGTGGCGATAACGCTGAAACACGCGCCGAACTGCGGGCGCAAATGGCGGCTATGCTGCGTGTTGGAAAAAGGGAACTTCCGCTTATCGCGCGGAATGCCAGCCGCAATGTGGTCGAAGGCTTCGGCCGCCTGGATGCGATCAACCGGATCGGCAACCAGGTGTTCGCGCTGGATCTGGGCATCGACGAGAATTATGCCCCGATCACGGCGCCGGTGCATTTCCCGCATATCTGGACCGCGCCCTGGTACAGCTGGGTGCAATTCAACGGGTCCATCATGCAACCAATGGTGCGTAACGCCGGTGAATCTCTGGGCGTGCGCGCGCTCGTCAACCTGAGAAATCCCGGCAAAACACAATACGATTCGACGGTGCGAGTCGACAATCTCCACTGGATCGAAAATGCCCTGGCTGGGCAACATCCGTTGAAAGGCCAGAAATTCACCGGCCTCGTGGCGCCGAAATGGCCCGCCGTGTTTCCGCCGATCGAGCCGGCGCTGGCTGCCCGTGGCGCGGTGCTGTACAAAGAAATGTGCCAGGGATGCCACCTCCCCGAGCCCGGATCGCAAGCTTTCTGGGCCAGCAACCGGTGGCGCCAGATCGATAAGAAAGGCGAACGTTACCTCGATCTGGTGCAAATTCCGGTCGCGGAAATCGGCACCGATCCGGAACAGGCGCTTGGCATGGCGATGCGCAGCGTGATCCTGCCGCCGGATGTGCGCCTGAAATCCACCATGTTCGGCCTCGCTTTGGGTGAGGTCGTGGAGAATGTCACGAACTACTGGTATCGCGCGAATGGCGTCGCGCCCGCCAAACGGGACGAGATGAACGGCAGCCGCCCCAATCTGTTGCAGGTGCCGTTGGAGTATAAAGCGCGAACCCTGGACGGGATCTGGGCTGTGGCGCCGTATCTGCACAACGGTTCGGTTCCCACACTTTTCGATCTGCTGTCGCCGCGCGAGGAACGTCCCGCGACCGTCTTTCTGGGCGATCGGGAATACGATCCGATCAAGGTCGGGTATCGCAATGTCGATATTACCGGCGGCTTCGCGATGGATACATCAAAGCCCGGAAATATGAACACCGGTCATGAATTCCGCGACTCTCCGCGTGGCGGCGGTGTTATCGGACGCGGCCTGTCGATCGAGGAGCGGCGCGCTTTGGTGGAATATCTGAAGCGGCTGTAGGGATCGCGGGTTGCCGCCCTTTGTTTCCCCGCGCGCGCCGATCCCCTACCATCGCGCGATAAGGGATATCGAGGGAACAGAATGATCTACGACCATATCATTTGCGGTGGTGGCTCCGCCGGATCGGTGCTGGCCAACCGTCTGTCGGCGCGAAGCACGAACAAAGTCCTGCTGCTGGAAGCGGGCCAGGACACGCCGCATGGCAAGGTGCCGGCGGCCGTGCTCGATTCGTACCCCGGCACCGCTTACCTCAACCCGAACTTCACCTGGAACAAGTTGAAGGTCACGACCGAGGCCATGTCCCACAACAACCCCGGCGCCCCGAAACCGCCGCTGCGGACCTACGAACAGGCGCGCATTCTGGGCGGCGGATCGTCGATCAACGGCCAGCTCGCCAACCGCGGGGCGCCCACCGATTACGATGAGTGGCATGCGCGCGGTGCCACTGGCTGGAATTGGGACAACGTGCTGCCCTATTTCAAGAAGGTGGAGCGCGACATGGACTTCGACGGTCCGTGGCACGGCAAGGAAGGCCGCATCCCGGTGCGCCGCATTTTTCCGGATTTGTGGCCCGAACACGCCAAGGCGACCGCCGAAGCCTTCAAGCAGGCGGGTTGGGATTATATCGTCGATCAGAACGGCGAATGGAAAGACGGATATTTTCCCATCACCATCTCCAACGCCTACGAACGCCGCGTGTCCGCCGCGATCGGATATCTCGATCCGGCCACGCGCATGCGGGAAAATCTGACGATTTCGACGGGGACCGAGGTCGCGAGCCTGATTTTCGAGGGCCAGCGCTGCGTCGGCGTGAAAGCCATGGTGAACGGGCGCGAACAGGAATACCGCGGCAACGAGGTGATTTTGTCGTGCGGCGCGATCCACTCGCCCGCGCATTTGATGCGCGCGGGGATCGGTCCGGTCGGGCATCTGCGGGATATGGGCATCGATGTGCGGGCCGCGCTGCCGGGCGTGGGCCAGCGGTTGCAAGATCATCCCGCCACCGCCGTCGCGGCGTTCCTGAAGCCGCACGCGCGGATCGTCCACGATTATTCGCGCCGCCACATTTACGTTTCCTTGCGTTATTCGTCGCATTTGCCGGGCATTCCGGCCGGCGACATGATGACGGTCGTCACCAACAAGACCTCTTGGCACGCGGTGGGCGAGCAGATCGGATCGTTTATCGTCACGGTCTATAAAACCTATTCCGAGAACGGCGAGGTGAAGCTGAACTCGCCAAGCTGGCGCGACGAGCCTTCGGTCGATTTCAATCTGCTGTCGGATCAACGCGATCTGGAGCGGATGATGGACGGTGTGCGCCGCTTCAGCGCCATGCATTTGACGCCCGCGATGCAGGGTGTCACGTCTGACCCCTTCCCTGCGAGTTATAGCGACAAGGTCCGCCAGGTCGGGCTGCACAGCCGGAAGAACAAGCTTCTGACCGATGTGTTCGCGAAACTGCTGGATGGACCTGCAGCGCTGCGGCAGTACCTGATTAAGAACTATGTCATGGAAGGCGTCAGTATCCACGACATGCTGACGGACGACGAGAAGCTGGAAGCT
>JAYWAX010000122.1:0-6651 GCA_043782125.1 Acetobacteraceae bacterium
CCCCGGCAAAAACCAAGGCGTGGATGGTGCGCCTGCGCGCACCATGACGATGGCGTGCATCCGCCGCGAAGGGTCAACATCAAGGGCCGTTGGTATTACATGACCCAGAGCCAGGATGCCGGTCAGGCGCGGCACGCGGTCACAATCCCAGATCCGAAAGGCCGGGACGATCGGCGGGCCGGGGCCCCGATCGGTCCCAGCGGAACAGCCGGTCCGCCTCGCCAATCGGCTGATCGTTGATGGAAGCATGGCGCGCCCGCATCAGGCCGTTGGCGTCGAACACCCAGTTCTCATTGCCATGGGCGCGGAACCAGTTGCCGGAATCGTCATGATATTCATAGGCGAAGCGCACGGCGATGCGGTCGCCATCGAAGGCCCAGAGTTCCTTGACCAGCCGGTAATCCAGTTCCCGCGCCCATTTGCGGCGCAGGAAGGCCTCGATCTCCGCCCGGCCGTGGATAAACTCGGCGCGGTTCCGCCACACACTGTCTTCGGTGTAGGCGAGCGCCACGCGGGCGGCGTCGCGGCTGTTCCAGCCATCTTCGGCGGCTCGGACTTTTTGCACCGCGGTTTCCCGGGTGAACGGCGGCAAAGGCGGGCGGGTCGCTGACATGGAACCTCCAAGGTTCGCCTGTGTGCCGAACGGTCTATCGCGGTCCGCCCAATACGTTCAACGCCTCCAGGCCTGGAAACGTCTCCAGGCCTGGCCGGTAACGCGATCGCCTGAACGGAACCGTCCGTCGTCGCTCCGTCCTCGACCGCCCGAACGGGCCGGCGGCGGCGGCAATACATCCGCGCGGACACGATTACGCCCGGAATGAAAGTCCACCGGGTGGCCCCTCCTCCAAAGAAGAAAGACCGCCCGATATCCGGCAAGTCGCGCAATCAGAGGTGCGCGATGTTGCCCGCAGTCATTCCGGCGTTGCCCAGAAGCTCCACCTTCATCGCGGCCGATGCCAGGGTCTGACTGTTGCCGCTGGTGTTGACGTAGACAAAAGTGTTGCCCCCCGAGACCTGCCACCCGATCGCGCCGCCGGCAATCGTCGTGGCATTCGCGGCAAGTGCCGCGATGCTGGCGAACTTCGTTCCCAGTCCGGTAAAGTCCAGCATATCCACCGAGGCATGGAAGTTGGTCACGATGTCCATCGCCGCCGCCGTCGAGTCGGACGTCGCGCCGAAAAGATAGGTGTTCGCCCCGGACCCGCCGGTCATCCTGTCCGCGCCTTGCCCGCCTTCGATCCACAGCTTTCCGGTCATGCCGGTGCCATTCACCGTGTCCGCGCCACCCAGGTCGTAAATGAACGATGGCGCGGACGACACCATGCCCGGCAAGGCGGCGAGATTGACGGTATCGCCGTTCTTGCCCGCGCCCACAACGACGTTCAGCGGCGTGGCGGCGGAAGAAATGCCTCCCGTCGTGTCCGTTGCGGTCAATGTCAGCGAGTAAAGCTTCCCGCCTGCCGCGCCCACCGGCCCGGACAGCCCGGTCTGCAACTGCGTCACGCCACTGGACGACGCGAGGACGAACGATCCCGCTCCGGCGCCTCCGATCGCATAGCTGAAACTGTCCGCCGCCAGCCCGCCAATCTGGCCAAGGCTCGCCAAGGCCTGCTTCGGGTTCAACCCGCTGCCCGCGATCAGTTTGCCAAGCGACGATGCGATGGGCGCGACCGAAACCCCGGACGGACCCGCATTGGTGCCCAGGATGGTCAGTGTCGCGGTATCGGCGACGGTGACACCGGCGTTCCCGTCGGTGACCTGATAGCTGAATGTCAGCCCGACGTTTTTGCCCACCGCCAGCGACGCGAACTGCGCCGGGTTCACCGTCAATTGGTTGTTCGCGGTCGAGAAAGCCACCGGCGAAGCCCAGACCCCGGAGGTGACGGCAACCGTCGCCTGGCCGGTGTTTCCGGACACCACGCTCAACACGTCCAGGTGGTCCACGTCGGTCGCGTTGCTCAGTAACGACAAGGTCACGGACGCGGCGTTCGCGGAAACGGTGCCACCCGACACCGCGCCGCTCACCACAGGCACGTCGTTCTTGCCCTGAACCGAGATGACGGTGGACGTGGGAACCGCGATCAACCCGTCCGAGGCGCTGTAAGTCACGGTCAGGTTCAGGACCTCGCCAAGCGACAGGTAATCGTAGGCGATGTTGTTGCTGTCGAAGACAAACCGATCGGTCGCGGCGTTGAAACTCAGGCCCGCGGGCAGGACCGGCTGGAGCCCCACGACATGCAGCCCCTGGTGATCGTCCACGTCGGACGCATTGCCAAGGGGATTGATGGTGATGAGACCGGAGCCCTCGTTGGGGGTGGACAGGACAGGGCCGGTGACCACCGGCGCGTCGTTAACGCCGATCACGGTCCACTGGATCGTGCCCATCGTCGTCGCCATGCCGTCGGTGATGCCGTAGCCGGCCACGACCGATCGGGTCTCACCCTGCCCCAAAGCCTGGAACGACGCATCGCCCGGGTTAAGGCTGAAACCGTGCGTCGCCGCATTATAACTCACACCCGCGGGCAGTAGCGCCGGCACGTTGACGACGCTCAGCACCGCGCCATCGTCGTAATCCATCGCGTTGGCGAGCACGTCGATGGTCTGGACCGCCGAGTCCTCGAACGCCACGCCGCCGGCCTGGGTCAGGATGACTGGCGCGTCGTTGACGCCGGTGACGGTAAAGCTGGCGGAATCCCCGACTGTCGCGGTACCATCGCTCACCCCGTAATTCCACACCACCGTTTCCGTCGCGCCCTGGGCCAAATGGCGGAACGACGGATCGTTCGGGAAGAACTGCGAGATCTGAATATCCGGCTGGTAGTAGCCGCCGGGGATCGGCACCGAATGCACGCCCCGGGCAAGCGGACCGGCGGCCAGTTTCAGCACGTCCTTCGCGTCGATGTCGGTGACATTCGCCACCGGGTTGAACGTGAACGCCGCTCCGCCTGCGGTCGCGGCGAAGGACTGCGTCCCCGTCACGACAGGAATGTCGTTGGCTCCGGTCACGGTGAACACGACGGACGCCGGTGTGACGGCGTAACCGTCGGTTACGCCGTAATTCACCGTCACCTGCGTTGTCTGGCCCAGGGACAGAGACTGATAGGCCGCATTGGACGGATCGATCGAAAACGTGGCAGCGGCGGCGTCGTAGCTCACGCCTGCGGGCAGCGAGCCAGCGGCGAAGTTCGCCGGGACGATCGGCGCTGACGGCGCGCCAGGCAGTGGAATGGGCGTGTAGGTCTGCGCAGTGACCCGCAGTACGGTGCCGTGGTCGACGTCGCTGGCCCGGCCAAGGGCGTTGACGGTTACGATGGCGCCGTCCTCGGTGGCCTGACCGGTGACGGCCCCGGCGACGGCCGGGGCATCGTTCACGCCGATCACGGTGAAAATCGCCTGCGCTGTGGTGTTCGCGATCCCATCGGTGACCGTGTAGTTCAGGGGCACATCCATCGTCTCGCCCTGAGCGAGGCTCTGAAACACCGGGTCGGAGGTGCGGATGGCGTAGGTGAGAATGTCCGGCTGGTAATAGCCGCCGGGCACCTGGGTCATAAAGATGCCGGCCGGCAGAGGTGTTTGCACGCCCGCGACCGACAGCACGTCCCGCGTGTCCACGTCGGACGCGTTCGCCAGCATATCGACGACATTCGGCCCAGAGATGGTCGCGGCGGAGGCGTCGTCGGCGGACCTGACCACGAGGATCGGGGGGGCGGATGCCACCAGGGCAGAGGCCTTGAAGCCTGCGGACGCGCCGTCCTCATGCACCGTCAACCGGACCGGTCCGGTCACCGTTGGCGCGCTGTTCGTGCCGGTGACGGTGAACACGGTCTTCGCCGCCGTCACGGTAAAGCCGTCGGACACGCCGTAATCGATCGAAACTGTTGCGGTCTGGCCTTGCGACAAATAGCGGTAGGCGGTGTTGGCGGGGTCGAGCGTAAAGGCGTGGCTGGCGGCGTCGTAGGTCACGCCGGCCGGCAGCACGGCGGGATCGAAAGGTTGCGCCGGGATGGGCGCCGCGGCGGCGAGCGCGATGGATTCCGCCCGGTCGTGCAGGGTATCGAAAATCGGGGCCACCGGGATGGGAGACGCGACCAATGTCAACACCGCGCCGTCGTCGGCATCGGTGGCCTTCGCCAAGGCATCGACTGTCACGGCCACGCCGCCCTCGGTCGCGGCGCCGTTCGCGGTGCCCGCCACCACCGGCGCGTCGTTCATGCCATTAACCGTGAAGATCGCCCTGGCCGCGACCGTGAACGCCCCGTCGCTGACGGCGTAATTCACGACCACATCCTGCTCCGCCCCCTGCGCGAGGTGCTGATAAGCGGCGTCCGAGGGATCGATGGTCAGCATCGCCGCCGCCGGGATCGTCATGTCCGGAACCACAGTGGCGGGGACGTATTGCGCGGGGTAGATGTAGTTGCCCCACCCGGTCGCGCGGGGACCGGCCGGAATGACATAGGCCGGTGTCGTGTGCCCCGGCACAAAGACGTCCGGGGTGGAAACATAGGTGACCCCCGCGGGCAACCGGGCCGTGTCGATCGAGACGGTCAGCTTATCGCCCAGGTCGGGATCGTGGGTGGTGGAGAGCAGGGTTGGGAGGTCGTAGGAGCCTTTCGCGCCGTCCTCGTTGACGAACAGCCCGGTCACCGGGCCGGATACGACGGGGGCGTCGTTGACGCCGGTCACCGTGAAGACAGCGGCGGCCGCGGTCGCGACGATGCCGTCGCTGACCCCGTAATTCACCGTCACGGTCATGATCTGACCCGCACCCAGCGCCTGATACACGGGGTTCGCGGGATCGAGTGTGAAGCTGTTGGTGGCGGCGTCGAAGCTCACGCCGGCGGGCAGCGTCGCGGGATCGAAGGGCAGGATTGGCGGCGGCGGTGGCGGCGCGCTTTCAACCACACCGTTCGGGTTGAAGATGTTTTCCAGCTTCGCCGGCGGCGGCGGCGGCAAGGCGACAACGGACAGGACCGTGCCGTCGTCCACGTCGGACGCGGCGGCGAGGCCGGACACCGTCACTGGCGACGAACCATCCGTCGCGGCGCCGGTGGCGGGTCCCGCCACGACGGGCGCGTCGTTCACGCCGGTCAGGTGGAAGATCGCCTGCGCCGGGGTGTTCGCGATACCATCCGTCACCCCATAACCGATGACGAAATCCTGCGTCGCGCCCTGGGCCAGGTGGGCGTAGGCCGGGTTGGACGTGTCCAGCGTCAGCGTGTCCGTGGGCAGGATCGTGGTAACCGCCACGCCCCCGGGGATATTGAAACCGTAATAGCTGCGTGCCGGGATGTTGGTGACGATGACCGCGCCCGGCGTGTGGTTATAGATCACGCCAGCCGGCAGATCGGCCTCATTGACGACGATGTCCAACTTATCGCCGGTATCCACGTCGGAGGCATGCGCCAGCAGCGCCGTTCGGTTCAAGGCGATCCCGCCGGTGCTCTGGGTCCCGTTCACGACGGCCGGTCCGGTCACCGTTGGCGCGCTGTTCGTGCCGGTGACGGTGAACACGGTTTTCGCTGCCGTCACGGTAAAGCCGTCGGACACGCCGTAATCGATCGCAACCGTGGCGGTCTGGCCTTGCGACAAATAGCGGTAGGCGGCGTTGGCGGGGTCGAGTGTAAAGGCGTGGTTGGCGGCGTCGTACGTCACGCCGGCCGGCAGCACGGCGGGATCGAAGGGTTGCGCCGGGATGGGCGCCGCGGCGGCGAGCGCAATGGACTCGGCCGCGTCGTGCAGGGGGTCGAAAATCGGCGCCACCGGCACCGGCGAGGCAACCAGCGTGAGCACTGCGCCGTCGTCCACGTCGCTGGCGGTCGCCAGGGCGTCGACCGTCACAATCCCGCCACCCTCGGTCGCGGCCCCGATCGCCGCGCCCGCCACCACCGGCGCGTCGTTCATGCCGTTGACGGTGAAAATGGCCTGGGCCGGAACGGTGAATGCCCCGTCGCTCACGGTGTAAGAGACCACCACTTCCTGCTCCGCGCCCTGCGCGAGGTGCGCGTACGCGGCGTTGGCGGGATCGATGCTTAGCGTCGTCGTGGCCGGGATTGTGGTGTCGGGGACCACGACGGCGGGCACGTATTGCGTGGGGTAGACGTAATTGCCCCACCCGGTGGCGCGGGGACCGGCCGGGATGACAAAGGCCGGTGTCGTGTGTCCGGGGACGAAGATTTCCGGCGTGGAAACATACGTCACGCCCGCGGGCAACCCGGCCGCGTCAATCGAGACGGTGAGCTTATCGCCGGTGTCCACGTCGTGAGTCGTGGAGAGGAGTGTTGCCAGGTCGTACGATCCGGCCGCGCCGCCCTCGTTGACGAACCGGCCGGTCACCGGGCCGGACACGATGGGGGCGTTGTTGGTCCCGGTCACCGTGAACACCGCCGTCGCTGCGGTTATGACGATGCCGTCGCTGACCCCGTAATCGACCGTGACCGTCCGGGTTTGACCGGCGGCGAGACTGCCGAAGACCGGATCCTTCGCGTCCAGCGAGAAGCTGTGCGCCGCCGCGTCGTACGACACGCCGGCGGGCAGCGTGGCGGGATCGAAGGGCAGGATCGGCGGCGGCGGCGGCAAAGCCTGTTCGATCACACCGAAGGCGTTGAAGACGTTCTCCACCCGCGCGGAGATCGGCGGCAGCGCGCAAACGAT
>JAYWAX010000123.1:0-2386 GCA_043782125.1 Acetobacteraceae bacterium
GGCGATTTCCGGGAAGCCGTGGAACAGCAGCACCATGGGCCTGCCCTCGGTTTCGAAACCGGCTTCCAGCATATGGATGGACAAGCCGTTGATGCCATCGACGAAGCGGGCCCGGATGCCGGCTGGCAGCGTGTCGCTGGACAAAGGCGATAGTTGGGTCATGACGCGAGCCTCCCGCGGCGGTGTCCGCAAGGGATGGCGGCGGACGGCCCGCCGGTCAAGCGTGGAAGGGTCAACGTCCGGGCAATCGGGGGAAAGAAGCAAAACACCTGGGCAACGCGTCAATGTTTTCGTCCCTCCACCCGGCCGCCCAGGGTCAGCGCAAAGCGGCGGGCAGCATCTTCGGTGGCAGGCCGATGGACAGGCGGAACGGCATCGAGACCCGGATGGGCATCGCGCGGTAGAAATCGAGGCCGCGGCCGGGAACGGCTCCAGGCAGCGCGGCGGCCACGACAGGAGAGCCGGGCACACCGGGCAGCCCGGGAACCGCGGCTGCCGGGGGAGCGGGGGCGAACATGGCGGGGATCGGCATGACCCGCGGCGGCCGCGGCGCCGGAAAAGGCGCCACGTGGCCGGCGAAGGCGCTGACCCGTCCCGGCGGAGCCAGCATATGGGCCGGCATTGCCGCGGCTTTGCGCTGCTCTTCCGGCAAGAAAGCGGCGACCTTGCCCGCGTAAGGTTCGCCGTCCGCGGGATTGGCGGAATGGTAATGCGCGGTGGCTTTGGTCCAATCCCCGGTCTGGCCGAACAGCCGCACCAGGAATCGGGCGGCGTAATCGGCGTTGGCCGCCGGTTCGAACGCCTGATCCAGACTCGAGAACGCGGTGGGATGGTGCATCAGGTTCACCTGCATGCAACCCACGTCAATCGAGCGCATGCCACGGGCGCGCATGCCCTCGACGACGGCGATCGCCTCCGCCTTGGTATTGAAATATGACCCCTGGCCCTCGGCGTTGATGGTCCAGGGCCAGGCCCCCCAGACTCCGGTCGTGGGATCGCGCTTGCCGCTTTCGACGCGTCCGATGGCGGCCAACAACTGTGCCGGCACGCCATGGGCACGCTCGGCGGCGGCGATGGCCATGCGGCATTGCTCGCCCGGCGGCATCCCGCCGGGAACCGCCATCTGACCCGGCCCCGCCATCTGACCGGGGCCCGCTCTGGGCGCCGCCAAAACCGGGCGGGTTCGCATCGCGTCGCCATTCGGTGGACCAGCGAGGGCCGTGCCAGGCAATACTCCCGACGGCAGCCGATATGGCGGAACGGCGGCCACGCCATCCGTTCGCGGGGACGCGGCGCCGGCACCCCAGATCGGAAGGCTCAGCAGAAAAGCGAGGTACAGCGGACGGATCATGGTCTGGACCCTACGGGAACGGCCTTAACGAACCGTTAACAGACCGCGGTTTTTCGGATCGCGGCGTGCGCCTAAAAACAATGCATTGCTGCAATGCAAAAACAGACTTGCGCTCCCCAGGGCATTCCGATAGATTGTGCACCGCAGCAACACGGTCTCTGACCGGGCTGTCTGCTTTCTTGGACGTGTCCTCCCTAAACTTGGCGGTGCTTCGGCGCCGCCTTTTTTTCGACTTTTTTGGACCGCCCAAACTGCCTATTAACGACGCATTGCTGCAATGCAAAAAAGGGCTTGCATTCTCCAGGGCGCCCCGATAAATTGTGCATCGCAGCATCACGGTCCCTGACCGAGGTGTTTGCTTTCTTGGACGTTTCCTCCCTACACTTGGCGGTGCTACGGCACCGCCTTTTTTTTCGAGTCCGCCGCGCCGCATCCCGGCGATCGTTGCCGCGCAACCCGCCGGCGCGCTTTTATCGTGCGTTCCGGACAGTTGGCCGGACCGGCAGCCGCAAGCGGAGGGTTCGCTATCCGAGGGGGGGGGGGAGCCCATGCCACGGAGACACATGCGATGAGCCAGCCAGTGACAATCGTTTTGGGCCCAACCTACCCACCGGACATGTGGGACCTGAAAAAACGCATCCACGCGGCCCGACAGGCAAGCGAGCCCCTGATCTTCATAAGCGTCAGCGCCCCCATCGATGGCGAGGCCATTGAGATCGCGATCGAAAGCGGTTCGCTCTATCTGATCGGGCTGCGCTCCCGGCGCGGCCCATGGTTCGAATTCGCCCCCGACACCGAGCGCGCGTCGCCGGGAATGAACCTGCCCTCGGGGCCACGCCTGCCCGGTTCGCGTTGGATCATGGCGGGCAGCGCGCACGCGCTCTCTACCTATCGGGCGCTGCGGTTGCCCTGGATGATCCGGGACGCGCCAGGCGCGACCGGAGTCGCGATCTATGCCGGCACCCCGATGGACCTGACCCGATTCTTTGGCGGCTGGGACGGGTCAATCGACGGGCACAATGTGCGGCTGAGCCT
>JAYWAX010000124.1:0-2381 GCA_043782125.1 Acetobacteraceae bacterium
TCGTGCTCCCTTCACATGGGAGCCTCGAACCGTATCCACTGGAGTCAGGGCAAGCGGAAATTGAGTGTGGGGCCTAATTCGCTGTCATTCCACCATCGATGACCAACTCGCTGCCGGTCACCCACGCGGCATCGTCCGACGCCAAATACAAACATCCCAGTGCGATATCGCTGGGTTTGCCAAACCGGCCCAAGGGTGTCGCATCCATCCGCGCCTTGCCGCTTTCATTCCCCAACAAGCCCGGCCGGGCCATCGGCGTATCGACAAACCCCGGATGCACGGAATTCACCCGTATTTGATCTTTCGCGTACTGCAACGCCGCCGACTTAGAGAAAATTCGCACCGCCCCTTTCGACGCATGATACGCCGCGTTCGCGAACGACCCGACAATCCCGCAAATGGACGAGATATTCACGATCGACCCGCCGCCCGCGCGTTGCATCGCCGGAATGACGCTCTTTGTTCCCAGAAACACGCCGGTGGCATTCACCTCCATAATGCGGTTCCAGTTCTCCAGCGTCTGCTCAGCCAGGCCGGTCCCGGTCATCACCCCGCTTGGCTGCACCGTCATGTCGGCGGGCCGCCCGGAAATTCCGGCGATATTCCCAAGAATATCGACCCTGCCGAATTTCCCCTCGACGTAAGCCACCAGCGCGATCCACTGGTCTTCCTTTGTCACATCCAGCGGCCGGTATTCCGCGATTCCGCCATTATCGCGAATTTCGTGCGCCACGCGTTCGCCAAGCTCGTCCTGCATGTCGCACAGCACAACGCTGGCGCCATGTACCGCGAAGGTCCGCGCCGTCTCTGCCCCGATGCCAGAGGCACCGCCGGACACGATCGCGACCTTCCCCGGAATCCGCTTACCTGGTTCCATGATCCCGTCTCCCATCAATAATATTCAGGCATCGCCGCACCAGACCAGCGCGGCGAAGGTCCAGCGCATTACAGGAACCCGATCGAAATCCAGGGCACCGCAGCGACCACGATCAACCCGATCAGCATCGCCAGCAAATACGCCATGATCGGTTTTAATCCCAGGTTTGGATCGACCCGTCCGATCGCCGCCGCGGCATAGAACCCCACCCCGAACGGCGGCGCGAACAGCCCGATGCCCATCGCGAGCACCGTCACCATCGCGTAATGGACCTCGTGAACACCCATCTTTTGCGCGATCGGAAACAGCAACGGTCCGAACAACACGATAACCGGAATACCCTCCAACACGCTGCCCAACACGACGAACGCCAGGATCGAGACACCCAGGAAGGTGAATTTACCGCCCGGCAAAATCGCCATCGTGTCCGCGAGTTGCTGCGAGAAGCCAGACTGCGTCAACGCCCATGCCATCGACGTCGCGGCCCCAACGATCAGAAGAATCGCGCCCGACAGAGACGCTGTTTCCACCAGCATCGGGATCATGCGGCCCCAATCGAATTGCTTATAAAACAGCAGCCCGATGACCAGCGTGTACGCGATGCCGATCGTCGATACCTCGGTTGCCGTCGCCACGCCTTCCACGACCATGAAACGGATGACAAACGGTAACGCCAGCGCGGGCACCGAGGTCACGAACGCCCGGCCGATTTCCCGTCCCGTCGCGCGCCGGATTTTCGACATGTCCTCGTTACGATAACGGTGCCGCACCACCAGACACAACGCCACGCCCAACACGATACTGGGCAACAACCCCCCGGTGAACAGCGCCGCGATCGACACGCCCGTCACGGAGCCAATGGTAATCAGCACCAAGGACGGCGGCACCGTTTCCGTCTGCGCGCCCGTCGCCGACAGCAGCGCGACCAGATCGCCCGGTTTCGCCCCGCGCCGGATCATTTCCGGAAACAAAGCCGGCGCCACCGCCGCCATGTCCGCCGCCTTCGATCCCGAAATACCCGAAACCAAATACATCGCGCCGACCAGCACGTAGGACAGGCCGCCCCGCACATGCCCCAGCAGCGAGGCGAGGAACGCCACCATGGCTTTTGCCATCCCGGTCATTTCGATCAACAACCCGAGAAAAACGAACAGCGGCACCGCCAGAAGGATCAGATGCGACATGCCTTCATAATAACGGCCCACAAACACCAGCATCGGCACATCGGTTGTCATGACCATGTAAGCGAACGTCGCGACCGAAAACGCGATCGAGATCGGCACACCCGTCAGCACCGCCGCGCCAACGATCAGGACGAAGAAGATCACAAGATTGAGGTTGCCAAGCCGCTCCATATACGGGTCGGCCAATGGCGCGAACCACGCCGCCAGCACCGCCAGTGCGACGATCGCAACGGCCAACGGCGCGGGCATTTGCCGGAACAACCGCGGAACGGCGATCCCGATCATCAACGCGAACCCCACCGGCAACGGCGCGGTCAACC